>VFLF01000214.1 GCA_009885185.1 Nitrosomonadales bacterium
AAGCCGGCGCGCAGTTCGTCGCCAGCAGCAATCGCGAGGCCATCGAACATCCGTCGGTCAACACCGTGATCGTTTCCACCAGCGAACACGAACACACCGAAGCGGTGCTGATGGCACTGGCACTGGGAAAAAAAGTGTTGGTGGAAAAACCCATCGCACTGAAACTCGAAGACGCCGACAAAATTTTGCGCGCACTGGAAAAATCCAGCGGCAGCCTGCACGTAGGCTACAGCCGCCGTTTCAAACGCCGTTACATGCTCGCCAAAGAACAAATCGTGCAGGGCCGGCTCGGCACCATCACCGGCATCTCCACGCGCCTCTACAACTCGCGTGCGCAGGTGTTCGCCATGCTCAAACGAGACCCCGGCGCGACCCCCGTGGTGGATTCACTCACTTACTACATCGATTTTGTGAACTGGTGGTTGCCGCAAAACCCGGTCGTCGAAGTGTGGGCGCGCGGGCAAGGCGGCGTGATCCGCGACGCGGGTTACAATTGCGACGACGTGACGTTTGCCGTGCTCACACTCGCCGACGGCGCACTGGTGAACTGCAACGTGAGCTTCGCCCTGCCGGAAAAATATCCATCACTCGGCTACTGCGGTCGTATCGAAATCATCGGCAAGGACGGCGTGCTGCTGATCGACGACGATCACATGGAGCAGTTGCTCTACACCGAAAAAAGCATCCCACACATTTACCTGCCGGAAGTGAGCGTGAATATGGCGTTTCTCGGCAGCAGCGCGCCGGGCGACTGGGCCGGCGGCGAATTCTGGGGGCCGCTGGCGAGCGAAACGCGCAACTGGCTGGATTACGCCGCCACCGGCAAAGCGTGCGCGCTGACTACGCCGCAGGAAGCCCGTAGTAATCTGGAGGTGACGTTGGCGATTGAGGAGGCGGTGCAGACAGGCGGGAGTGTGAGGTTGGCGCGGTAGGACAGCAAACAGGACGGCACCCTGCGTATAGCATAGGCATTTGTTGTGCTAAAAAAACGTGTTTGCAAATCTTTCTTCCAGTTGAAGCATGAAGCAAATTTATAAAATCACCTACCCCACGGGAAAGATCTACGTTGGAAAGGACAGCGTCGGAAGCTATCGCTATTATGGAAGCCCCGACATGAATACTGTGAATCAAGAATTTATGAACCTTTCTAATGATCAGAGAAGGGATTACTCTGTTCGCAAAGAAATTCTTTGGGAATCCGAGGATTGCTCCGAACGTGAACTTTCAGAGAAAGAAGTCGAATTCATAAGGAAGTATCAGTCGAACAATCCAGAAATTGGGTACAACCGCTGGCCAAAGTTTAATGGAAATACATAACAAACCGCTCTAGCTCGTAGGCCGCAATCCTTATTGCGCCGGATTTTTGCGTGTTGCGCGGACACACGCTGCGCTGCACTTATTGCACCCGTGCTCATTAAACGTGGCCAAACCGCCACCGCTCCATCGTCGCCCGCTCGTAAATGCCGCCGCGATTAAACGGTAGATTTTCCCAGAACGCTTCCGCCTCAGACTTGTTGGCGACATCGACCATAATCAGGCTGCCGATCATCTGCTTGCCTTCGTCGTCGAGCAGCGGCCCGCGGGCGATGAAGAGATAAGCGTGGCGATTCAGATATTCGTGATGCGCCGCGCGTAGCGGCACACGGCGCGCGGCGCCATCAGGCTTGTCATGGGCGTGAATCACGAACTGCATGGTGTCTTTCTTGCGCGGGTAGTCGCGCTGCCGCACGTTAAGCGTGGGCTTCCAGCGCTCGATGGTGATCGACTGGAAGATACCGGCCTTGGTGTAGGGGTCGGCGTTGATGTAGGCATTTGCCGCCGCCCGATCCGGGAACTCGATCAGCCGCAGGCTGCCGATGGCGTTTTTGTTGTCGTCGGTGAACAACGGCCCCGAATACCAGGTGACGTCAGGATAGCCATCGAGAAAATTGCGGTGCGCGGGCAGGGTCGCCTCGCGCAGCGCGTCGGTGGCGGGTTTTGAACGGCATTTGATGAGCCAGTGCATGGTCAGTTTTCCTTGTAAAGAACTTACTGCTGCTTGATCCCGGCGGCCACGACGGTCGCGCCCCAGCGCTTGATTTCCGACTGATGGTATTTCGCGAACTCCGCGGGCGTGCCGCCCACCGCGGTCATGAACGAGTTGCGCCAATAATCCTGCGCCGGCGGTGATTTCAGGTAACGGTTGGCGGCGTCGTTCCAGCGTTGCGCCAACGCCGCAGGCAGCGCCCTGGGGCCGTATATCGCGTACCAGATGTACGCCTCGAAGTCCGTGACGCCCGCTTCCGCGAGCGTGGGGAGGTCGGGTGCGTAATCGACGCGCTGCGCGCTGGTGATGCCGAGCGCGCGCAGGCGTGCGCTCTTGACGTGCTGCAGCAGCGTGCCGGGCGTGTTGAAGAACACCTTGATTTGCCCACCGATGAGATCAGCGATCGCGGGCGCACCGCCTTTGTACGGCACGTGCAGGATGTCGATCTTCGCGGCGGCCTTGAACATTTCCAGCTTCAGATGAATGGTGGTGCCCACGCCGCTGGAGCCGCCGGTGAGTTGTCCCGGCTGTGCCCGCGCGAGCGCGATCAGCTCCTTCACGGATTTGGCCGGCACGCCGGGGTGTATCACCAGCAGCGAGGGCGAATGCGTGGCCAGCACTACCGGCAGCACATCGCGCGCGGCATCGAAACGCATGCTCTTGTACATGCTGGGGATAATCGCGATGGCGGAGCTCGTGCATAGCATGGTGTAACCGTCGGGCTCGGCGCGCACCACGATCTCGGTGCCAATCTGCGTGCCCGCGCCCGGCCGGTTGTCCACGATCACCTGCTGGCCCCAGGCCTCCGACAATCCGACGGCGAGCGCGCGAGCCACCAGATCAACCGAACCTCCCGGTGTGTACGGGTTGACCATGCGCACCGAGCGCGACGGGAAATCGCGCGCCTCGCGCGTATCACGCTGGGCCGCTGCGTTGAAGCCCCACCCCAGCATCGCCGCGCCGCACGCCGCAAGCGCGGAAAAAGCCTTGCGCCTTAGAGAGCATTTGTTCATTGTGAATGGCCGTGAATGTAGTCTCCAGCAACCAATGTAAGCCGCGACTCGCCTGAATGTAAAGTGCCGAAGCGACGCACGCCGTACACCCGGCACCGGCATGAATATTGTTTGTCCACGCGCTGCCGCGTGTAGAATCGCGGCCCCAGTGATCGATTACGCCAAGGAACTCCATGATTTGTTTCAAAAAAGCCGTCACAACCCTGCTATGCGCGAGTGCCGCATGCGTCACGCAGCAGGCTGATGCGCAGGTCGCTGCCGCCGACGCAGCCAAAAACTATCCGGTGAAACCCATCCGTTTCATTTCGCCGTTCACGCCCGGCGCGGGCACTGACACCACCGCGCGCACGCTGGCACAAAAGCTCACCGACAAGTGGGGACAACAGGCCGTGGTGGACAATCGCACCGGCGCCTCCGGCGCGATCGGCGTGGAAATCACCGCCAACGCGCCGCCGGACGGCTACACCATTTGTCTGATCTCGGCATCGCACTCGGTACACTCGGCAACCAGTCCGAAACTGCCCTACGATCTGACGCGCGATTTGCAGGGCATCATGCAGGCGACGTCGCTGTTTTACGCGGTGTATCACAGTCCGTCGGTGCCGGTGAAAACGGCCAAGGAGTTGATCGCGCATGCGAAGGCCAATCCCGGAAAGCTGTTATTTGGCTCCAGCGGTACCGGCAGCCTTCAGCATTTTGCGGGCGAGATGTTCAACCATCTTGCGGGCGTGAAGATGATGCATGTGCCGTACAAAGGCACATCCGCCGTGGTGACCGCGATGCTGTCGGGTGAAGTGCAGGTCGGTTTCGGCACTCTGTTCGGCGTGCGCCCGCATATGCAGACCGGGCGCCTGCGCGTGGTGGCGATCACTGCGGGCAAGCGTTCGCCGGCCGTGCCGGATATTCCGACACTGGCTGAAGCCGGTATCCCCGGCTACGAAATCGATCAATGGTACGGCGTGATCACAGGCGCGAAGGTGCCGAAAGCCATCGTCAACAAGTTATCCGAGGCGATGGCGCAGGCGTTGAAAGAGCCGGATGTGGCAAAACGTCTCGCGGCCGACGGCTCGGTGCCGGTAGGCTCAAGCCCCGATCAATTCAGCGCGCACATCAAATCTGAAATTGCCAAGTGGCAAAGGCTGGTGAAGGACGCTAAGCTGGATATGCAAAGCTAAACATCGGGGGGCGGTATTTTATAAGCATTTGTTTTTATTGATATTTTTACAAATACGCAAACTTTTCCGCGAACTAATCCCCGCCCAGAAACTCGATTCCCACCACGTATTCGACCATGCGCCAGGTGGCGCCGGTCTTGGCAAAACACGCGCGATGCTCAATCGCGCTGCGGAGGTGTTCTGCCGGCACGTAGCCATCGCGCCCGCGGTGGCTGACCTTGACCCAGCGTTGCGCGAGCCGGCTTTCCGCGTCGTCCACTTCCCAATCGCGCACGCCGATAATGTCGAACGACAGCGTGCCGAGGGTTTCCGATGCATGCGATGGGCCGCCTTTGACCAGCGCTTCCTTCACCACGATGGCGCCGCTGTCGTAAGGATCAACATCGTTGAGCGGCCACTTGATCGGCACATACGGCGCGCACAGCACGCGCGCGCCGCCGTTTTGCTTGTCCTGCTGATACCACGCGCTGCCGAGGTTCAACGCGGCGGACAAATCGCGTAACACGCGATCACTCTTGGCATCGATTTCCCACAGCTTGCGGAATTCAGCTACGCCGCGCGGCACTTCAAGGCCGTTGACGATGTTGCGATCAATGGCGTTAATGAGCGCCGCGCGATCGCCGCGCCGCAGCGCCGCCAGCAGGTTGTTGCGAAACGCCACCCACGTCGGGTCGGATGCGCCGTCATCGGTGCGCGGCAGCTTGCGTTCGATGGGCGGTTTGGGTGCGGCGGGTGTGGCAGCCACGGCGGGCGTCGCGGCCGGCTTGTCGGCGGGTACTGCGGCCTCCGGCGTGGCCGGTGCAACCGGCGCTTGTGCATACGCCAAACACGAGCCGAGCGCCAACGCACTGGCCGCTGCCAAGGAGCGTACGAATTTATTCATGACGTGCGGAACAACAATGTGAAAACAAAGGGGGTATCCTGAGAGTGATCACGCGGCGCGAAAGGGTTCCTATGGTAAGCGTTGCGATGGCGGGATACAACCGCGCCGCGACCGGACAAGCAGAGGTGCGTGTTATACTTTTTGTCGAGAAACAGAAAATTTCATTGGGGAAATCATGGCGCGCATCGAGGTTAAATCCGAAATCACCGGCACCGTCTGGCAGGTCAAATCCAAGCCCGGCGACACGGTGGAATCCGGCGACACGCTGGTGGTGATCGAATCGATGAAAATGGAAATCCCCGTGATCACCGAAGACGGCGGCGTGGTGAAAGAAATCCTCGTGAAAGAAAAAGACCCGGTGGCCGAGGGGCAGGTGGTCGCAGTGCTGGAGGGCTGAACGGCTGCCTTTGTCGTTGGTCGTAGTGCGGGGATCTTCCCCGCGGTCGTGGGGCGGTACCGCAACGCGCGCACAGGAGACGTACATCGCTGCAAGGCGTAAATTGATGCAACTCGGACTCCAGCCGGTCAACGGCTGGCGTAGCGTGGCGCGATGAACGATTTACTCCTTTTCGTATCGGGGCCGTTGCCCGGCACAGCGCTTCCCGCCAGTTATAACCTCTGGCTTGTCGCGCTGTCGTATGTCGTTGCGGTACTTGCTTCCTACACCGCGATGGAACTCACCGGGCGGGTGCGGGAGTTCCGTGCCGAACCCGGCAAATCCGCGGCGTGGCTGGCCGGCGGCGCGGTTGCCATGGGCGCAGGCATCTGGGCGATGCATTTCGTGGGCATGCTGGCCTATCAACTTCCGGTAGCGGTGCGCTACGAATTGTGGACCACGCTGATTTCCCTGACCGCTGCCATAGTCGCTTCGGGCTGCGCGTTGTACTTCGTTGCTTGCCATACCCCGACGGCAGGCAGACTCGCGCTGAGCGGCACGATACTGGGGGCGGGCATTGGCGCCATGCACTACACCGGCATGGCGGCCATGCGGCTGGATGCGCTGGTCATGTATTACGCCGGGCCGTTCACGCTTTCCATTGTCAACGCCGTCGTGTGCGCCACCGCCGCGCTTTGGCTGGTGTCGCGACGCGCGCACATGGACACGCGCGGCAGGGTATTTGCGGCCTTGGTCATGGGTGTGGCGGTGGCGGGTATGCACTATACCGGGATGTATGCGACGGTCTGCGTTGCTACGGGCAGTAGCAACGCAGCGGCTGCCGGACTCGATCCCATGCCGCTCGCGATGGCGGTCACGGCCATTACGCTGCTGATTATGGGCACGGCACTCACGGTCTCGTTGCAGAGTCAGCGCATGACGCTGGCCTTGCGCGAGCAGAACCGGGTGCTTAAAACCGAAATCGACCAAAGGCGCCGGACGGAAGTCGAGCTGCAGAACCACCGTGACAATCTGCAAGCGCTGGTTGATGCACGCACGCGAGACCTGACCCAGGCGAATCGCGATCTTCGGGAGAGCGAGGCGCGTTTTCGTGCCACCTTCGACCAGGCCGCCGTCGGCATCGCCCATTTCGAT
>VFLF01000534.1 GCA_009885185.1 Nitrosomonadales bacterium
GGGCTTCAAGCCCGGTGATGTTTTGCTGCATGTATTGCCGATTTTTCATGTGCATGGATTATTTGTCGCGTGCCATACCGCGCTGCTCAACGGCAGCAAAATGATTTTTCATTCGAAGTTCGATGCCAGGGCTGCCATGACGGCGCTACCGCGTGCAACCGTATTCATGGGCGTGCCGACGATGTACGTTCGGTTACTGGCTGACGCGAATTTCTCGAAAGAAACCTGCGCCAATATTCGTTTGTTCGTCTCCGGTTCAGCGCCTTTGCTTGCCGAGACTTTCCACGTTTTTTTCGAACGCACCGGCCACACCATCCTTGAGCGCTACGGCATGACCGAGACCGGGATGATTACCTCCAATCCCCTGCATGGCGTCCGGCGTGGCGGCACCGTGGGACAAGCCCTGCCGGGCATTGCGGTGCGGGTGGTTGATGAGGCTGGAAATCCGTGTGCACCGGGAGATATTGGCGAGTTGCAGGTAAAGGGTGATAACGTGCTGCCGGGTTACTGGCAGATGCCCGAAAAGAACAAAGAAGAATTCACCGCCGACGGGTATTTCAAGACCGGCGACGTCGGCAAGATTGAAGCCGATGGTTATGTCACTATCGTCGGCCGCTCCAAGGATTTAGTGATCTCCGGCGGCTACAATGTTTACCCGAAAGAAATTGAATTGCTGCTCGATGAAATCGCCGGGGTTGCAGAGAGTGCGGTGATCGGTTTACCGCATCCGGATTTTGGGGAAGCGGTGGCGGCGGTGATCGTGAAAAAGCCGACCGCAACCCTTGCTGAGTCCGATGTAATGGCGGCGATCAAAGGTAAACTTGCCGTCTTCAAGTTACCAAAACGTGTTTTTCTGGTTGAGGATTTGCCCCGCAACGCGATGGGAAAGGTACAAAAAAACGAGTTGCGCAAGCGCTTTGCCGATACGTTCAAGTAGTCTTTTAGGCAGTTTGGTCCGTTAATCCATTGCCGACTGCCATATCGTGAGGTGCCGGCAACTTGAAAATGATCACCATGCACCCAATTTCTAATGAACTGTTTGCTATTCGGATATTAAGAAGTCGATGATTGTATTCAACCTTTCCTGCTCACATAGCCATGAATTTGATGGCTGGTTCCGCTCTGCGGAAGATTTCGAACGCCAGTCGCACAGCGTGCTGGTGGAATGTCCGCACTGCGGCGATACGCGCATCACCAAGCGCCTTTCTGCGCCGCGGCTCAATATGGGCGCCAGTGAGATTGGCCCTGCTTTGCCCGCGATAACCGGCCCGCAGGAGGTGATGCCGGCCTCGATGATGCCCGGCTTGCAGGAACACATGCTGCAGCAATTCAAAGCATTCGTTCGTGCCAATACCGAAAACGTCGGCAAGCAATTCGCCGAGACTGCACGGCGCATGCACTATGGCGAAGAAAGCCATCGCAACATTCGCGGGCGCGTCTCACCGGATGAGGCGGTCGCGTTGAGCGAAGAGGGTATCGATACGGTTTCGCTTCCACATGGGATTTTTCTCGATGAGGGCGTGCAGTAGCAGCAGAAGCATTGCCGGGCTTATGCTAAGGTTTCGCTAATTCAAATTGGCGAGGCACGGCATGAAAGCAATTCTCTGCAAGGCGTGGGGTGGCCCCGAAACACTGTTGCTCGAAGACGTCGCTTCCCGCGAACCTGCTGCAGGTGAAGTGAATATACGCGTGCGCGCAGCGGGCGTGAATTTCCCCGATGTGCTCATCATCCAGAAAAAATACCAGATACAACCGCCGCTGCCGTTCTCGCCTGGTGCGGAGGTGGCCGGCGATGTGTTGAGCGTCGGCGCAGGTGTCACCCACGTGAAGCCCGGCGACAAGGTGGTCAGTTTCTGTGGCGTGGGTGGATTCGCCGAAGAAGTGGTTGCCTCTGCTGCGGTAACAATGTTGATGCCGCCAGGCGTTACTTATCCACTCGCGGCCATATTTTCACTCGCTTACGGCACCTCATGGCATGCCGTGCGCGATCGCGCCGCGTTGCAGGCCGGTGAAACCATGCTGGTACTGGGGGCGTCCGGTGGCGTGGGGCTGGCGGCTGTTGAGATCGGCAAGGCGATTGGCGCGCGTGTCATCGCGGCAGCTTCAAGCGACGAAAAACTCGCCATCTGCAAACAACACGGTGCAGATGGTCTTATCAATTATTCGCGTGAGGATTTGCGTGAAGCGATCAAGCGTGAAACCGGCGGCAAGGGCCCGGACGTGATTTTTGATCCGGTGGGTGGCAAGTTCGCAGAGCCAGCGTTTCGTTCGATCGGCTGGCGTGGCCGCTATCTCGTGATCGGTTTCGCAGACGGCGAAATTCCGTCGCTGCCGCTTAACCTCGCGTTGCTCAAAGGCGCATCGATTGTGGGCGTTTTTTGGGGCGAATTTGCCAGGCGTGAACCGCACCAAAATATGCAGGGCATGACAGAAATGATGGGCTGGATGCGCGCGGGAAAAATCAAACCGCTGATTTCGAAATCATATGCGCTTGCCGATGCACCGCAGGCGTTGATGGATATGGCTGCACGCAAGGTCGTTGGCAAGATCGTGATCACGCCATAGAGGAAATAAGTCCAGAAACCGCCATTTCTGCAAGGTTTAGCAATGCCGCAATTCAAGGCAACGCTGCAGGCGAATCGTCATGCGGGCCTGCCGTCTCCCGGCTTGGGATGCAGCAGCAACGCCGCAATCGCCATCCCTGCCAGCACAACACAACCAAGCAGGAAAGGTGCTTTCACATCGACCAGTTCCGCGACCGCGCCGCCGGCAGCCATGCCAATACCGACACCGCTAACGATAAATGTAGACGACCAGGTGAATGCTTCGGTGGCATATTTGTTTGGTGCGATGCGTGTGATCAACAGCGTTTGTGCCGTGAATGCGGGCGCGATGAGCGTGCCCGCGACGAACGCAATCACGGCAAAAACATACACTTGGTCTATCCACCAGTGAAGTAGAAATGGTACCGACATGATGCCGACAGCAAACGCAAACTGGCGCTCAAGCGGGGCTTTAAGATGCAGCACGCCATAGACGGCACCGCCGACGGCACTGCCTAGAGAATTGATACCGAGAAGCAAGCCGGCCAGCACGGGGAGGCTGAGATAGGTGGCGAATGCAGGGTAGCCCACCTCCAGAATCCCGAACGAAAATGTCATGCCGAATGTGACGACAAAAAGACCGACTAAACGTGGTTCCGTCAATGGCCCCAGAAAATGGCGCTCGATGTGCTGTTCCTGCTTCCAGTATTTGAGTGCGGGTGTAAATAGAAAAATAATGAACGCGGCAAAAGTAACGAGCAGCGACGCCAGGAATGCGATCTTTGCGCCATAAGTGGCGATCACCACCGCCACCAGCGCGGGACCAACGGTGAAGTTGAGTTCGATCATGATTGAATCGACCGAAAAGGCCATGCGTCGA
>VFLF01000204.1 GCA_009885185.1 Nitrosomonadales bacterium
ACGCGCGCGCAATAGCCACCCGCTGCTGCTCGCCGCCGGACAGTTGCTTGGGGTAATGGTGCAACCGCTCTCCGAGCCCCACGCGCTGGAGCAAGGCCGTCGCCTTTTCGCGTCCACCCGCCACTCCCGCCAGCTCCAGCGGCACCATCACGTTCTCCAGCGCGGTCATCGACGCCAGCAACTGAAACGACTGAAACACAAAACCCATACTGCGCCCGCGCAGTGCCGCGCGACCGTCTTCGCTGAGTGCAAAAAAATCCTCTCCCGCAATGCGCACGCCGCCGCTGCTGGGCGTGTCCAGCCCGGCCATCAGCGCCAGCAAGGTGGATTTGCCCGAACCGGAAACGCCCACCACCGCCACCGCCTCGCCTGCCGCGACGTTGAAACTCACGCCGTGCAAAATGGTCAATGCAGTGTTGCCGGTGGTAACCTCCTTGCCGAGCAGGGAGACTTCAATCGCAGGATAAGTAGGGGAACTGTCAGGCATGATGCGTCGTCTTGTATTGTTGTGGGCTCTACTGGGTGTTGGCCTGTGTGCTTCGCCGCCAATGGCGATGACGCGCACGCTTCTCGTTTATGGTGACAGCCTGTCGGCCAGCTACGGCCTGCCCTCGGAAAAAGCGTGGGTCAGCCTGCTTGCCGAACGGCTGAAACAACAGCGTCTTGATTATACGGTAGCCAATGCCAGCATCTCCGGTGAAACCACGCTCGGCGGCGCGACGCGCATCAACGCCACCCTGACGCGGCACAAGCCGACACTGGTGTTGATCGCGCTCGGCGCCAACGACGGCCTGCGCGGGCACGGCGTCGACGCCATACGCGCCAATCTTGAAGCCATGATAGATGCGTGCCGCAAGTCGAAATCTCAAGTGGTATTGATCGGCATGCGCCTGCCGCCCAACTATGGCAGCGCGTATGCAGACAAGTTCCACGCGGTCTATATCGACTTGGCAAGGAAACACAAGTTGCCGCTGGTGCCCTTCCTGCTGGAAGGGTTCGGCGACAAGTCGGAATGGTTTCAGGCGGACGGCATTCATCCGGCGGTGCGAGCGCAGCCGGTGATGCTGGAAACGGTGTGGAAGACGCTGGCGCCGCTGGTCAAACCGTCCGGCGCATGAAGAGGACCGAAGCAGCCGTAGCCCGTCCGTAACGCGGGCGCTTATTTGCCGGCAGGCGGTTTATCGGGGTGGAAGCCCAGCACAAAGCGCTGGTAATCCGCCGCAGTCTGGGGGCTGACCTCAAGGATTTCGACGCCGAAGAAATCTTCCTCGGCGTTCTGAATCTTCACTTTGCATTCCAGCGTGATCTGCGGTGACAATCGACTCACCAGATTCAACACCTGTCCGATAGTAAAATTCTTGCTGCAAACAATCTTTAATCCCCTGCGGCTCATGTCCTGAATCAGGCACGGGTACAAGCCTTGCCCGTCGCTAATTTCGCCGCTGTGCGATACGGGAATGCGCATCGAACGCCGCAAATAAGAATCTGAATGTTTGGAAGACACAGGGTCGCCTTTCATCAACTGAAAGAATACTAGGCCAGTTAAGTGAAGCGGGTCTGTGAACTGGATCACACTTTCGGGAAGTGCCGCCCCGCGCGGTAGACACTCGACGGTCAATTCCCGCTTTTGTTACCCACCTTCACCGGCGCACCGCACAACTTCAGGTTCGCGCGCGTGGCGCCGGCAATGCGCAGCATTTCCTCGCCATCCGACGGCGGATAATCGTTGCGTATGGCGTCGTCCGGCGTTTGTGCGAGCGCCAGCCACGGCTTTAAAGTCTCGCGGCAGGCAGCACTGTCGCCCGCTCGATAGTGCGTAAGCGCAAGATCATTCCGCACCCATGCTGCGTCAAAGTCACGCAAGATGCCTTCGCATTTTTCAACGATGGGCATCAGCATCGCGCGCGCATCGGCGAATTGCTTTTTGTCGTACGTGGCCTTGAAGCGGTTGCGCGTCTGGCGCACATGGCTGGGTTCGCAACCCGCCGGCGGCGATTGATACTCGCCCTCGAAGTGCGCTCGCACGCCGCAGTAAGTCGAGCAGGTTCCTTGATGCTGCGAAGCAACGGTGATACCGTCTTTTCGCGGTTTGAAAGTGACGATGCACGGCAACTTATTGTCAGCGCTTTCTTCCATGCGTGATGCGCCGTTGCGAATAACGCCGGAGAGCTCACACACGTGAAAATTTGCGCCAAGCGCATGTAGTCGAAACGATAACGCATCGTCCTTGGCGGGCAGTATGCGCAGAACGCCATAGCCCGCGCCCAACACATACTCGCCGGGTTTGATTTGCGCATGGAGCGCAAATGGCATCAGCGCCGCCGTGGTCGC
>VFLF01000940.1 GCA_009885185.1 Nitrosomonadales bacterium
AATTCTTATGTTTATTGCCCCATGGCATACAGCGAAGACTTGTGACGGGTTACGGCCATCGCGATGTTTATTCCAGCGGCGGCAAGGTGCGCATCCACGCCACCAGCGCATTCAAATCGTCATCGGTGAGCCGCTTCAAATACTGCGCGTAGGTCGCCATGGTGATCGCCAGCGGACGACCGTCGCGCGACACGCCTTCGGTCAGGGCGCGCTTGATCTCGGCATCGCTCCACGCGCCGAGGCCCTTGACCCGATGCGAGGTGATGTTCGATGCGGTGGTCATGCCGGTCGGCGTTTTGAACACACGCCCGCCTTTCCCCGCGCCGGTCTTGTAGTTGGGAATATCGTTGGTGCGCTCGGCATGGCATTGCATGCAGTGGCCGAGGTTGGCGAGATACAGCCCGCGCTTCACCGGATCGCGCAGATCGTTTTCGCTCATCGGTTTTTCCGCGCCCGGATAAACGTAAGCAATCTGCTCGGATTTGTAGACCGGCGGCGCAACCTTCGCATTGATCGGCGCGACACTGCGCATATACGCCACCACCGCATCCAGATCGCGCGGCGTGAGCGCTTTGTAGAGCGGATACGGCATGACGAAGGCGAGCTTAACGCCATTGGGCCGCACCCCATCGACCATCGCGCGCTTGATATCCGCGTCACTCCATTTGCCGATGCCGGTTTCAGCGTCCATGGTGATATTGGATCCGGAGACGGTAAACGTCACCTCGTCAAAACGCTGCACGCCGCCGGCGAACTGCCGCGCCATCACCGGATCGCCCGCCTTGTCCTTGGGCGTGTGGCAGTGGTTGCAAGTCATGATGCCGTTGACGAGGTAGTCGCCGCGCGCGCAGCGCCTCGGCGCTGTCACGCGTGGGTGTTTGCATACACGCGACGAGCGTGAAGGCGAGCACGACACAGGCCGGCAGTCTTGAAATGTTCATCGAATTTCCCTTTCGCGGATAACAGTGACAAATCAAATGCTACGGGACAGATGATACCCGCCCGCTGCGGGCGGAGCCAATCCTGCGCGCCACGGTTCAACGGCAGCCCCGGCCTGCGTTACACTGGCGCTGGCCCCTGTATCATCATCAAAAGCGGGAGAGAAGGATCATGAGTTACACGCCACAGTATCTGGGACATGTGAACCTCTGGGTGCGCAATGCGGCTCGCTCGCGGCAATGGTATGAAGACGTGCTGGGGCTGCACACGCACGATTTCGTGCCGGGCCGCGGGGCCTTCCTGTCTGCCAATCGCGAAGAATCCCACGAGATCGCGCTGATTGAAGTCGGCGAAAACGCACCCGTTGCGCAAAAGAAGCAGGTCGGGCTGAACCACCTGGCCTGGAAAATGCGGAGCCTTGACGACCTGCGCGAATTCTACGACCGGATCATGCAGAAAAACATTCCCATTGATCGTGTCACCGATCACGGCATTTGCCTCGGCGTTTACCTGCGCGACCCGGACGGCAACGGAGTGGAGGCGTTCTATGAGTTGCCGCGTAGTGAGTGGTTCCGAGAGGACAAGCTGTTTCTGCACAGCGACCGGCCGCGCGGATTGTTCCCCGGCCCTTGGGACGCGCACCTTGCACCCGGATCGAGCGGCGTCTGACCCGTTCCGCCCAATTGTCGCGACGTTCGCGGCTAACCGGCGCTCAGTCGAGCCTCAGTCGAGTTTAAGCCCGATGCTTTTCACCAGCTCGCGGTTGACGGCGACATCCGCGCGCAGCGTCTTGTCGAGGTCGCCGGGTGATCCCCCGATCACCGCAATATCGAGTTCCGCCATGCGCTTCAGGAACTCCGGCGCGGCCAGGGCTTTACCAATCTCGGCATTGAGTCTGGCGACGACAGAATGCGGCGCGCCCTTCGGCGCGAACACCGCCGTCCACGGAATATATTCGGCATCCGGATAAAAGGCCGTCATTGCGGGCACACCGGGTAATGCCTCTTTCGACGGAAAACCCGTTTTCGCCAAGGCGATCACCCGGCCGCTCGCGATGTGCGGTCGGGCAAGGCCCAATCCCACGTTGACTATGGCCGCCTCAGCGCCGGCCACGGCCTGCACCGCAGGGCTCATGCCTTTATAGGGAACGTGGGTGAGCGTAATGCCGGCCTTGCGCTGGAAAAGCTCCATCATCAGGTGCGTGCTATGGCCGTTGCCGCCACTCGCATAAGTAATCTGCTTCGGGCGCGCCTTGGCCAGCGCCACCAGATCAGCAACCGACTTCGCGCCCAGCGACGGATGCGCGATCAACACTTCGCTGTATTTCACGAGCATCGACACCGCATCGAAATCGCGCAGCGGATCGTAGCCTATCTTCGAATACACCAGCGGATTGACGGCCATGATGGAGTTGACCGACGATAACAACGTGTAACCGTCCGCCGGCGCCTTGGCGACCACTTCCGCCGCGATGCTGCCGCCGGCGGCTGGCCGGTTGTCGACAACGAATTGCTGCCCCGTCGCTTCGCTGACTCTGGAAAACACCAGCCGGGTGACGGTATCGCCCAGAGAGCCAGGCGCGCCCGCCTGCACCACGCGCACAGGTTTCACCGGATAGGCCTGTCCTGAGCCTGTCGAAGGGGTCTGCGCAAACACCGTTGCACACGGCGCGGCCAGCAACCCTCCGGCGCAAAACGCAGCGACTAACCTCGTGATCCCGCTATCGCGCATTGAATCATTGAAGCAGTGAAGCAGTGTTCATAGATACTCCTGATCGGTGATCGAAACGAAAGACTACAGCAGGTGGGCGCTTCGATCAATGCCGCGAGAATCGTGCACCGCGCATGTGCGTCGGTCGTCATGAACGGAAGGCGTGAACGGAGTACCGGTTTGCGACCACGGGGGCCATTCATGCGGGCGCCGGTCTGAGTCGCGAGAGAAGTTTGTCGTGGATGCCGCCGAAGCCGCCGTTGCTCATCACCAGCACATGATCTCCCGCGCGCGCGGCGGCGGCGATTTGCGCGAGCAATTCATCCAAGTGTTCGCTCACGCTGACTTTTGCGCCCAGCGGCGTCAGCACCGCGGCGGCGTCCCAGCCTAGCCCGGCACTGTAACAAAACACCCGGTCCGCATCGGCCAGACTGCCCGCGAGCAGGTCTTTGAGCGACCCTTGCTTCATGGTGTTGGAGCGCGGCTCCAGCACCGCAAGCAGGCGGGCC
This sequence comes from Nitrosomonadales bacterium, assembly GCA_009885185.1. The sequence goes on from VFLF01000940.1 coordinate 3,159, forward strand.
TTGCCGATTTTCGCGCGCAGGCCGGCAATGGTGGTGACAATCGCGGTGGGGTGATGCGCGAAATCGTCGTAAACGGTTACGCCAGCGGCGACGCCTTTGATCTCCATGCGGCGCTTGACGTTTTTGAAGGTGGTCAGCGCTTCGATGGCCATCTTAGCGGGCACGCCCGCGTGGCGCGCGGCGGCGATAGCCGCCAGCGCGTTCGCCACGTTGTGTTCACCGAGCAAATCCCACTGCACGCGACCCTGCGGCGCGCCATTAAACAGTACATCAAAACCATCGGCGTGACGCGCGCCCGCCTGCCAGCCGCTGGTCACACCGAAGCGCTCCACCGGCGTCCAGCAACCGCGCGTGATGACACGCTCCAGATTCGCATCACCGCCATTGGCTACGATCAGGCCATTGCCCGGCACGGTGCGCACCAAGTGATGAAACTGCGTTTCAATCGCCGCGAGATCGGCAAAAATATCCGCGTGATCGAATTCGAGATTGTTTAGGATCGCGGTGCGCGGACGGTAATGCACGAACTTGGAACGCTTGTCGAAAAACGCGGTGTCGTATTCGTCCGCTTCAATCACAAAAAACGGCGATTGGGTCAGCCGCGCCGAGATGCCGAAATTCTCCGGCACGCCGCCCACCAGAAAACCGGGATTAAGCCCGCCGTGTTCAAGCATCCACGCCAGCATCGACGTGGTGGTGGTCTTGCCGTGCGTGCCCGCCACCGCCAGCACCCATTTTTCGCGCAGCACGTTTTCAGACAGCCATTGCGGGCCGGAAATATAAGGCAAGCCGCGATTGAGAATTTCCTCCATCAGCGCATTGCCGCGCGTGACCACGTTGCCGATCACGAACAAGTCCGGCGCAAGTTTGATCTGATCGGCGGCAAAACCTTCGATAAGTTCGATGCCCTGCGCCTCAAGCTGCGTACTCATCGGCGGATACACATTGGCATCGCAGCCAGTAACTTTATGCCCTGCCGCGCGCGCAATGGCAGCAATGCCGCCCATGAAGGTACCGCAGATGCCGAGGATGTGGATGTGCATGGTGGGCGAGAATAGCGTAAAACCGTGGCAGGTTGAAGCTCAAGGGCGTGGATGCCCTCACGCGGCACTCACTCAAACGACAGCGCCCGTCGTATCTCGTCGTAACGTTGATGCAGGTCTTCTGCGCTCTCGCCGCCGAGATTGAGCACAGCGTAGCGGTAGCTGCCAAGCCATTTCATCTCGCGCGCGAGACTTGCGCCGCGTTTCAGATACAACATCAGCCGCGCATCGGGATAACGTTGTTGCACGGATTCGATTTGCGCCTGCTTCGGCACGCGCGTGACTTCACGCCCATCAAAGCGGCGAAACACAAAACTCGCTGCCGCGCCGAAGGCGCCCTCGCCCACGGTGACGCGCGGCGCTTGCCCCAGCGCGAGGTCGATCAGCACTTCGTAGGGATCATAACCATCGACGCGGCGATACAGGTTGACGATCTGCGAGGCCATGCGCGGGTTAATTTCGATGATCTGGATGCGCCCGGTGTCCGGCTGGTAGATCAGTTCGAGGTTTAAAAATCCATAGCCGTAATCGATGCCGGTGAACAGTTTTTCGGTCAGCACCTCCATGCGCGCCTGCACCTCGGCGGGCAGGCGCGACGGGTATTCAAAGCGCGCGAACGCCTGCGTGCCCGGATACATCACCTCATCGACGATGCCGAGTAGCGTCATTTTGCCGTTGTACATGAACCCGTCGATGTTGACCTGCACACCGCCCATCACATCTTCGGCGATCAGATGATGCGCATCGATGGTAAACGGCGTGTAGCGCGCCATCAGGTCGTTAAACGGCTTGACCAGCTTGCGGATGACCAGCGTCTCGAATGCGCTGAATCGCAGATGCGCCTGCAACTGGGCAAAATTGTCCACGCGGCGCGCCAGCACCGAATACGTCGCCTTGACCGGCTTCACGTACAGCGGAAACGGCAAGCCCACTTCGGCGGCACTCTGCATTTTGTACGGAAACACCGAAAAGCGTGGCGTGGCCTCGGGCGCGATTTTCTGTTGCAGGCAGCGCGCGTAATACTTGTGCTGCGCGGCGATCACTACTGCCGGATCGGTGCCCGGCAGGCCCAGGCGCTGCGCCATCACGGCGGCGATCAAGGCGCCAAATTGCTCATTGTTGCTGATGACGCCATCGATGCGCCCGCGATATTTTTTGACCAGCTTGTCGGCGTAGCGCCACGCGTTGAAGGTCATCAGCCGCGCGTTTTCGGGGAACCTGAAAAGGTCAAAGCCTTCGTAGAAAAATTCGTACCGCTGGCGGTAGCGCAGTTGATCGAATTCGTCACGGTCCCAGTCCTTGGGAAACAGCACGAGGATGCGTTTCATTGTTTTTCGAGGTTCGGCTGCAATGGCGCGGATTTATAGAGCATTGTAGCGCGTTCGCTTATTCCGTTAAGCTACGGATTAACCGGTTCGCCACAAGAAGAAGGCCTATGACAATCCCGACAATTTCCCAACTGATGGCGGCGCGCATGACGCGGCGTACCGCCTTGAAAGGCGCTGCGGCGGCGAGCGTTTACGGTTTGTTCGGCTGCGCGACGCCGGGGCCGCAAGGCAGCGGCGCGCCAGCGGCAAAGAGCGGCAGATCCTCGCTGACCTTCACCGAATCCAGCCGCTTTCTCGATGAAACGCATCACGTTGCACTCGGCTATGCTGCGCAGGTGCTGATCCGCTGGGGCGATGCCGTGCATGCTGATGCTGCGAAATTCCGTCCGGGCCTGCAAACTGCCGCCGAGCAAGAGCGTCAGTTCGGCTTTAACAACGACTATGTTGCCTTTATGCCGCTGCCGCGTGGATCGATGAATTCGAGTCGCGGACTTTTGTGCGTGAACCACGAGTACGCGATAGCGCACCTGATGTGGCCGGGAATGAGTGCGGGAACCTCCTCCAAGCTGATGACGCGCGAACAGTGTGAAGTTGAATTGGCCTCGGTGGGCCACAGCGTCGTCGAAGTCACGCGCGAAGGCGGTACGTGGCGGGTGCTACGCGACAGTCCGTATAACCGGCGCATTTCCACGCGCAGTACGCCGATTCGCATATCGGGCCCGGCGGCAGGGCACCCGCGCATGGCAACGCGCTCGGACGTGGCTGGCAGACGTGTGATAGGCACGCATAGCAACTGCGCGGGAGGTGTTACGCCTTGGGGCACCGTGCTCACCGCCGAGGAAAATATTGACTACGCGTTTAGCGGCGATGCCGGGGTTGGACGCGAGGCGGCCGCATGGAAGCGCTATGGCATTAACGGTCGAGGCGTCTGGGGCAGATTTGTCAATCGCTTCAATCTGAACAACGAGCCCAATGAAACCAACCGCTTCGGCTGGATCGTCGAGATCGATCCCTACGATCCGAAATCGATGCCGGTGAAACGCACGGCGCTGGGCCGATTTAAGCACGAGTGCGCCAATTCCGCGGTGAGCCATGATGGGCGCGTGGCCGTGTATTCGGGTGACGACGAGCGCATGGAGTACGTGTACAAGTTCGTTACCCGAGACGTCTATGATCCGCAAGAACCCGCGGCCAATCGCGATCTGCTGGATAACGGCACGCTCTATGTCGCGCGCTTTGACGCCGGCGGCAAGATGCAATGGCTGCCGCTCACCTTCGGGCAAGGCCCGCTGACCAAGGCCAACGGCTTCGAGAATCAGGGCGATGTGGTGATCGAAGCGCGCC
>VFLF01000649.1 GCA_009885185.1 Nitrosomonadales bacterium
GCCGATCATGCAGTTTTTGCCGATGACGGCACCGTTGAGTATCACGCTGTTAATGCCGATCAGCGTGCCGTCACCGATGGTGCAGCCGTGGATCATCGACATATGGCCGATGCTGACACCCTTGCCGAGCGTAATCGGAAAGCCGGGATCGGCGTGCAGCACGCAGCCGTCCTGCACCTGCGAGCCGTCGCCTAGCGTGATGACGTCGTTATCGCCGCGCACCACGCTGTTGAACCAGATGCTCACATCGCGGCCGAGAATGACATTGCCAATCACGTGCGCGCCGGGCGCGATCCAGTAATCGCCCTGAGTCACAACCTTACGATCCGCTAATAAATATTTCATAATAAAAACATATAGTTACGTTATTTTTCGGGTTTTGGCGAAGTGCGGATTATAGCGGAGTGCGTGTGCGCAACCAATCCACCACGCCCGCGCCCGCCACGTGTCCGCTCGCGAAACACGCGGTGAGCAGATAGCCGCCGGTGGGCGCTTCCCAATCGAGCATTTCACCGGCGCAGAACACGCCGGGCGCGGCGCGCAGCATCAGCTTGTCGTCGAGCGCATCAAAGGTGACGCCGCCGGCGCTGCTGATGGCTTCATCGAGCGGTCGCGGTGCGGTTAGTTTGAGCGGCAGCGCCTTGATGAGTGCTGCCAGCTTTGCGCCATCGGCTAGATCGGCGGCGCTGGCAACCTCGCGCAATAGCCCTGCCTTCACGCCTGCGATGCCCGCCTGTTGCTGCAAATGATTCGCCAGCGAACGTTTGCCGCGCGAGATGGATAGATCACGCGTGAGTCGTGCCAGTTCGCGGCCCGGCGCGAGATCGAGATGCAGTGTGGCGTTGCCGTGTGCGGCAATCGCATCACGCAGCGGCGCAGACAGCGCATAAATCACGCCGCCTTCGATGCCGTGTTCGGTGACGATACATTCGCCCTGTTGACGATGGGTGGCGCCGGTGTCATCGGTGAATGACGCGACGATAGACTTGAGTGGCTGCCCGGCATAACGTGTACGCAGATGGTCGCTCCACGCGCCATCAAAGCCGCAGTTCGCGGGCTTGAGCAGGGCGAGTTCGACGCCGCGCGCGGCGAGCAGAGGCACCCATGCGCCATCCGAACCCAGCCGCGCCCAACTGCCGCCGCCCAGCGCCAGCAACGTGGCGTCGGCTTTTATCGTCGCCACACCTTGCGGCGTATCGAATTGCAGCGCGCCGGTGTCGTCCCAGCCCGTCCAGCGGTGGCGCATGTGAAACGTGACGCCCGTTTTGCGCAGCCGATGCAGCCACGCACGCAGCAGGGGTGCTGCCTTCATGTCCTTGGGAAACACGCGGCCCGACGAGCCAACAAAGGTTTCAACACCCAGCGCGTGCGTCCTGGCGCGCAGCGCTTCGGGGCCGAACGCGGTTAGCCACGGCTCGACCTGGGCGCTCCGCGTGCCGTAGCGCGCAAGAAATGGTTCCAGCGGCTCCGAATGCGTGAGATTAAGGCCGCCCTTGCCGGCCATCAGAAACTTGCGCCCGACGGAGAGCATGGCATCGTAGACATCAACACGTGCACCACTGGCGGCGATGACTTCTGCTGCCATCAGGCCCGCCGGGCCGCCGCCGATGATACTTACGCTGTACATGGGGTTACCTACGCGCACTGACATTATGCATGCGCAAACCCGGAAGGAGTGTCTCGCATTTCGGGGCAGTCACAGCGTCACTCATGAAATTCTCCATCCTGCAGTGTGCAAGCCCAATCCGCCGGAATCAAACCGAAATTGGCTTATCGACGCAAACTCGAATGCGGCCAATCGATAGCACGTTCAGCGGCCATAAGAGCAAAATTGGAATCAACAAAGTTCTAAGCATTTTTGTCATTTACTTCTTTCGATATTCAGCAACGGTAAAGTGTTCGATGCGTGCCGACGATCGTCATCTGTACGGTATCGTACAGTCTCTGCGAATTGCCATTAGTATGATTTATACCTTCAATATTCGATAATACTAGGAGAGATTCGATCATGATTGCGATTAATTACAATTTTCCGTTGACGGTTCTAGCCGCTTCGCTTTCGGTCGGCGTATTTGGTTGCGGCAGCATGAGGTCGCAGCAGATGGCAGCGCCGTCAGTTCCTGCAGCGATTGCAGTGCCGGCAGGCCACCGGGTTGTGAGCGTTCTAAAAGGCGAGGGCCTGCTGACATACGAATGTCGTGCCAATGCAGCCGGTGCTCCAACCCCATTCGGTTGGTCTCCCCCAGCTCCGGACGCCACTTTGAAGGCAGCCAACGGCGCGGTCGTCGGCAAGTATTATGCCGGCCCAACCTGGGATCATAATGACGGCAGTAAAGTGACCGGCAAACAGCTTGCGGTTTCGCCTGCGACGACTGGCATTGCATTGCAACTGGTTCAGGCCAATCCTGCCACCGGTAACGGCTTGTTTAGCGGCGTGACGTACATTCAGCGTGTGAATACAGTCGGCGGCACGCCAGCCGGCAATTGCGACAGTGCCAATGTCGGCGCCAAGCAGGTAGTCAGATACGCAGCTGACTATTACTTCTACAAGGCTGCCTGATCACGTGCCTGCTCAAAAACTAAACGGGAACGCACCAGCGTTCCCGTTTAGTGAGTCTAATGTCGCAAGAGCATTCGACGTTTTTTTGGCGCTGGCATAGTTTCGTGTAGGTCGTTTGCCGGATTACGTGGCCGCATCCTGCAAGCGGACCACTGCTGAGCAATTCGGCACACTACAACAATGGTACGATCAGCAAAGCCACGATGTTGATAATTTTAATCAACGGATTCACCGCCGGGCCTGCCGTGTCTTTATACGGGTCGCCCACGGTATCTCCGGTCACCGCTGCCTTGTGGGCTTCGGAGCCTTTGCCGCCGTGGTTGCCGTCTTCGATGTATTTCTTGGCGTTGTCCCATGCGCCGCCGCCGGTGGTCATGGAGATGGCGACAAACAAGCCGGTGACGATGCTGCCCATCAGCACGCCGCCCAATGCCACCGGGCCGAGCACTACGCCGACGACTACCGGTATCAGCACCGGCAGCAGCGACGGCA
>VFLF01000091.1 GCA_009885185.1 Nitrosomonadales bacterium
CGAAGTGGCGTCAGATTCGACGGCAAACGAATCCATGTCGACGAACGGTATGCCGAGCTTTTCCGCCAGAGCCTGCTTGAGACGTTTTTCGTCGATGATGCCGGAATTAACGAGCACCTGGCCCAGCGGCGTGGTTCGGTCGTTGCGTTGTTGCTGCAAAGCCGTGTCGAGCTGCTCCTGCGTGATGAATTTCATCTGCAGCAACGCTTCCCCCAGCCGCATTACCGGCATGTTTTCCTGCCGCTTCAGCGCAATCGCCAGGTCTTCGCGGTTGATGGCATGATTTTTTTCCAGCAATTCGCCGAGCTTTTGGCTGCGGTTGCGCTGCTGTGCCTGCAGCGCCGATTCGAGCTCGCGGCGCGATACCTGCTGTGATTCGAGCAGAATTTCACCGAGCAATTCTCCCACCTGATGGTTGCGCAATGCACTGTGCGGATGAAACCGGCGTTCCACCGTGTTGGCGTCCAGCGGATGAAACAAATACAAGCCGGCATCGTCTTCCACCGAGCCGATGGTGACACCGGATAACGACTCGCCGTGATGCGGCGTCAGCGTGTACGGCTGGGTTATAGTTTTGCTCGCGTCCGCGGCAAGCCGTTGTTGCGGGGACCGGATTTTGACCGGCCGGGTCAGGCGTAGCATGAGGATACAATCCATACTCAGATTTTCCACGCTCGCCGAGGTTGCGGGTAGGATGCTCAGCGTTCGTTGTTGCGGCGCGAAGCTGACCAGTGTGCCGGCGAGTGTGCTGTTGTCTGACCGCGTGACTTCACAGAATTCAGCGAGTATCCGTTCGGCGCCTTCGGCGGGTACACATTGCACTGGAAATGGCCATGTGCCGCTGTCGATTACTGCCTCTGCCGAAGCAGGGATTTGCTCGGCAGCCGGGGGGCTTGCGGACTGAATGTGGATATTTGGAGCGTACATAGCCGTGTCCTTGCGACAGGCACGGATCTCGCCGAATAGCGAAAGCCTAGATGTGCCTCACATTCGTTATCGGCGGTGCAGCTTGAATCTTGAGGGCGCCGAGTTCGGCACCCGCGGTAGGCGGCGCGAGATTATCGAGAATTAGTAAAATATCTCAATTAAAACATATACATACATAATATCTCTGGCGGGTGCGCATGAACTCTCGCCGCTGCCTGTTTAGGGGCGCAGCAGCTTGATACGTCCGCGGTCAGCGGCAAGCCGGTGCCATCGTTGAACTCGGCAGCGGCTTCGACCGCCAGTTTTGCAATGGCTTCGGCGTCGCGGTTCTTGTCATTGCAGGTGGTGAACTTTGCCCCCATGGCGTAATCGGCGCCGCTGTCGAAGGCGTAGTATTTGGTGAATTCCTGCACCGTGCGATGCGCGACCACCTTGGGCCGCGCAAAGTAGTCGGTGAGTATCGCTTTGAAAGCAGTAGGCGATCACCGTGTCGCGCACCTTGAATGTCTTGTGGTTATTGACGACGTATTCTGCCGTCTCCTTGCCCGAGCCCCACTTGGTCTTGGTGTCGGCGGCGATGGCGACGTCGCCGTTCTTGCGTACGACGGCGATGGTGGTCATTGCGCGCGCGGTCTACTTAAAGTGGCAGACGTAATCCAGCGTCTCCAGCGTTTCGATGTCGAATGCCGCGTTGCCCGGCACTTCAAACTGCTCGCCCGCGCGCACCGTGCGCCAGTCTTGTGCGCCGGGCAGTTTGATCTTGCATATGCCCGCGTTGATTTCCATCACTTCCGGCGCACCGGTGTTGAAGGTGAGTTTGCTGGGGAAAATGACGCCCACGCTTTTGCGGGTGCCATCCTTGAACAGCACGGTGTGGCTCACGCATTTGCCGTCGAAATAAACATTGGCTTTTTTAATAATGCTGACACCGTCGAATTGCTGAGATTGAGTCATGGCAACCCTTTTACTTGCGTTTTGTGTTGAGCCGGGCGGCGATGCGCAGCCGCAGCGCGTTCAGGCGTATGAATCCGGCGGCGTCTATCTGATTGTACGCGCCGCCGTCGTCTTCAAATGTGGAGATGGCCGGGTCGAACAGCGAGTTGGGTGAGGTGCGGCTGACCGTCATCACTGTGCCTTTGTAGAGCTTGACCTTGACCGTGCCATTGACCGGCGCCTGTGACTCGTCGATCAGTTTTTGCAGCAGCAGGCGCTCCGGGCTGAACCAGTAGCCGTTGTAGACCAGTCGCGCGTAACGCGGCATCAGGTCGTCTTTCAGCGCCAGCACTTCGCGGTCCAGCGTAATCGATTCCATCGCGCGATGTGCCCTTAACATGATCGTGCCGCCCGGGGTTTCGTAACAGCCGCGCGACTTCATGCCGACGTAGCGGTTTTCGACCAGATCCAGCCGGCCGACGCCGTGTTTGCCGCCGAGCTGGTTGAGTTTTTCCAGCACCTTGGCGGCGGTCAGTTTCTTGCCGTTGATCGCCACGATGTCGCCGCGTTGATACGTAAGTTCAACGATCTCCGGCTTGTTCGGCGCTTTCTCCGGCGATACGGTGATGCGCCACATCGAATCCTCGGGTTCAAACGCCGGGTCTTCCAGCGCGCCGCCTTCGTACGAAATGTGCAGCAGGTTGGCGTCCATCGAATACGGCGCGCCGCCGCCTTTTCTTTTCTTGTAGTCAACCGGGATGCCATGCTTGTCGGCATAGGCCAACAGTTTCTCGCGCGACAGCAGATCCCATTCGCGCCACGGCGCGATCACTTTCACGTCCGGCATCAACGCATACGCGCCGAGTTCAAAACGCACCTGATCGTTGCCCTTACCGGTAGCACCGTGCGAGATTGCATCGGCGTGGGTCTTGCGTGCGATCTCCACCAGCCGCTTGGCGATCAGCGGACGTGCAATCGAGGTGCCGAGCAGATACTCCCCCTCGTACACCGCGTTGGCGCGGAACATCGGGAACACGAAGTCGCGCACGAATTCCTCGCGCAGGTCTTCGATGTAAATATTCTCGCGCTTGATGCCCATCTTGAGCGCTTTGGCGCGCGCGGGCGCGACTTCCTCGCCCTGGCCGATGTCGGCGGTGAAGGTGACGACTTCGCAGTGGTAGACATCCTGCAACCACTTCAAAATGACGGAGGTGTCGAGGCCGCCCGAATAGGCGAGAACGACTTTTTTAATCTTTTTTTCCATTATAAAATACTCAATAAAAACAAATAGTTGTGTTAAATATTCAGAGGGGCGTGGTTTACTTCGGGCAATCGCGTGCGATCACGCGCTTGATGTTTTCGATCAATCGCGGACGTTCCTTGTCTTCCACATACACTCTTTCGCCACGCTCGTTCAGCGAAAAGACCGGTCGCTGTTCGGTCATCGCTTGCAGGTCGGTGCGTGCCGCAATGCACGATTCGCGTTTTTCGGCTGCCGCGAGCTGCGCGGCAGCGCGCTCCTCCGCCTCCTTATTTCCTTTAACTTCGGCGTTGGCACGGCGTTCGCGAAACTCGACTTCTTTTTCCTGCCAGGTTTTTTGTTTTGCAGCCGGTTTGGCTGCCGCGCCCGGCACCGGTGCGGGTGTGTTGATGATTTTCTGGCCCTTGCCCGGTGGTGGGGTGGTGCTGTACTGGGTTACGCCTTTTTCATCGACCCATTTATAAATCTGAGCCTGCGCGCCGGGCGTGAGTGCGGTGAAAGGCATGACCCCCAACGCAAGCGCGAACACCAGTCGCGGCTCGCGCGCCAAACAACGCGCGCTGGACAGGACGGCGAGGGGGGCGTTTTTCATGAGCAATTAAAACAGCTTGCGCGAGGGATCGGCTTCCTGCACGCGCGGCATCAGCAGAAATTCAAGCAAGGCTTTTTGCGCGTGCAAACGGTTTTCGGCTTCGTCCCATACCACGCTTTGCGCGCCGTCGATGACCTCGGCGGTGACTTCCTCGCCGCGATGCGCGGGCAGGCAGTGCATAAAGAGCGCGTCCTTGTTGGCGGCGCGCATCATCTCGGCATCGACGCACCAGTCGGCGAAGTCGCGTTTGCGTTCCTCGTTTTCGGCTTCCTGACCCATGCTGGTCCATACGTCGGTGGTGATCAGGTCGGCGCCCTTGGCCGCGTCCATGGGATCGGCGAATTCCTCGTAATGCGCGTCGCCGTAGAGCCCGGCGCGCTCCGGCTCGACTTCGTAGCCCGGCGGGGTCGACACATGCACATTAAAATCCAGCACCTCCGCCGCTTGCAACCAAGTGTTGCACACGTTGTTGGAGTCGCCGATCCACGCCACGGTTTTGCCCTGAATGCCGCCGCGATGCTCGATGAAAGTAAAAATATCCGCGAGGATCTGGCAGGGGTGATATTCGTTGGTCAGGCCGTTAATCACCGGCACGCGCGAGTGCGCGGAAAAATTCTCGATGATGGTCTGCTCAAAGGTACGGATCATCACGATATCGACCATGCGCGTGATCACGCGAGCGACATCCTCGATGGGTTCCCCGCGCGACAGTTGCGTGTCGCGCGACGACAGGTTAATCACCGTGCCGCCCATTTGCAGCATGCCGGCCTCAAAAGACACACGCGTACGCGTGGAGTGCTTCTCGAAAATCATCGCCAGCGTGCGGTCGTGCAGCGGCATGTGCGGCTCGTAGCGCTTGAATCGATCCTTGATCCAGCGCGCGCGACCGAACAGGTAGTCGTACTCCTCGCGGGAGAAGTCGTTGAATTGAAGATAATGGCGAAGGGTCATCGCAAAATTACCACGGGGGGAAGCCTCGCGGCAGTCGTGTATTTCTATGCCGCGGCGGCGGCAGGTTTCATCAGGAACGCGCGCATCAGCGGCGCGAGTTCGTTGACCAGTTGATCGGCCTCGGTGCGCGAGATCACCAGCGGCGGCACCAGACGCACCACGGTATCGGCGGTGACGTTAATCAGCAGCCCGGCATCGAGAGCAGTCTTCACCAGTTCGCCGCACGGGCGGTCGAGTTCGATACCGATCAGCAGGCCCTGGCCGCGGATTTCCTTGACGCCCGGCGTTTCGGCGAGTGCGCGCTTGAGACTGGCGCGAATGTGCTCGCCCATGTCAGCGGCGTTGCGGCAAAGGTTTTCGGATTCAACGATGTCGAGCGTGGCGAGTGCCGCCGCGCAAGCCAGCAAGTTCCCGCCGAAGGTTGAGCCATGGCTGCCCGGCTGAAACAGCGTGGCGGCCGTGCCCTTGGCAACACAGGCCCCAATCGGCACGCCCCCGCCCAAACCCTTGGCCAGTGTCATCACATCCGGTGTCACGCCGTAATGCTGAAACCCGAACATCGTGCCGGTACGACCGATGCCGGTCTGCACTTCGTCGAGCATTAACAACCAGCCGTGGGCATCGCAAATCTCGCGCAGGCCTTTCAGGTAGCCACCGTCACACACGCTGACGCCGCCTTCGCCCTGCACCAGTTCGGCGAGGATAGCGACCACGTTCTTGTTGGAAGCAGCGACACGCCGGACGGCTTCCAGATCGTTAAACGGCACGCGCACGAAGCCTGACACCAGCGGCTCAAAGCCGGCCTGCACCTTGCGGCTGCCGGTGGCCGACAGCGTGGCCAGCGTGCGTCCGTGAAAGGATTTTTCGAGCACCACCACGGCAGGGTTTTCGATGTTTTTCTTGTGGCCGTAGTAGCGCGCGATTTTGATGGCAGCTTCGTTGGCCTCGGCGCCGGAGTTGCAGAAAAATACCGTGTCCATGCCCGACAGTTGCGCGATCTTGTCGGCGAGTTTTTCCTGCGACTCGATGCGGTAAATGTTCGAGGTGTGGATGAGTTTACCGACCTGATCGCGCAGCGCGGCCACCAGCTTCGGATGACTGTGCCCAAGGGCGTTGACCGCAACCCCCGCCAGCGCGTCCAGGTAGCGTTTACCCTGCGCATCCCATAGCCACACGCCCTCGCCGCGCTCAAAGGCAATGGGAAGCCGTGCATAGGTGTTCATCAAGTGTGACATACAGGCGCCCCCATAAAAGCAAATGGCCACTGCATTCCTGTTACCGTGGCCAGTTTTAAAAACACACGGCGGCTGTTTTGCCGCCGTCGTTACTATAGCGGCTGTTGCCGCCGTCGGTGCTATAGCGGCTGTTTGCCGCCGTCGTCATCCATGGACTAATTTTACCCGTAAGGTCTTGCCGCGCAAGTGAAATATTGAATACGGCCCGGTTTTTCGGACGGCTCTGATAAACTTGCCGAACACCCGGTCAAGTCTGGCCACACACTCGGTCCAGACTCAATTTTTACGCTGGATACACCTAACCATGTTCGACGGCGCCGCCGAAATCATCATTCAGGGCATCACTGCCGGCGGTGAAAAATTTCGCCCCAGTGACTGGGCAGAGCGCCTGTGCGGCATGATGTCGGTGTTTGGCGAAGACCGGCAATTGAGTTATTCGCCGTATTTAAAGCCGGTGATTATCGCGGGGACCACTTGCGTGGTGGTGGATCGCAGGCTCGAAGTACTGGATGCGGCGGCCTACAAATTCCTGATGTCGTTCGCGAACGATAACGAACTGGCGACGCGCCCTGGGCGCATGGTGTTGCGACCTGAACCACAGGTAGCGTAACAACCCTGCCTGCCGGCCTGCCGGACTGCGGCAGCAAGCGGTGCTTTATTACGCCATTGCCTTCACGGCAGCGGACAGGCGGCTCTTGTGGCGGGCAGCCTTGTTTTTGTGGATGATATTCTTGTCGGCGATGATATCAATGGTGCTGGTCGCACTTTGATATACGGCCTTCGCCGCTGTTTTGTCGCCGGCTTCAATCGCCTTGATAACGTCTTTGATCGCCGTGCGCATACGCGAGCGCAGGCTGGCGTTGTGTTGGCGGCGTTTTTCACTTTGCCGCGCTGCTTTGCGGGCGGATGCAATATTGGCCATCTGTTACACTCCCAGTCGGGAAGAAAAAGAGCGCGATGATACGGATTTTTAAGGGATTTTGCAAGAATTACCGGGTTTGCCCGGCCATGGCGCCCATCATCCGCGGCACCATGGGTTTAAGTCCCGGTTTAAGTGCTGATTCCTAGTAAATCATGAATCTGCTAAAAGCGCTGGCTACCGTCAGCAGCATGACTTTGCTGTCGCGCATACTCGGTTTCGTGCGCGACACGATGATCGCGCGCGTGTTTGGGGCAGGGCTCGTCACCGACGCGTTTTTTGTCGCCTTCAAGATACCGAATTTTTTGCGCCGCCTGTTCGCCGAAGGTGCGTTTTCGCAGGCGTTTGTGCCGATACTGTCCGAATACAAGAACCGGCGCGGCGATGATGAACTGCGTGAGCTGATTGATTACGTGTCCGGCTTGCTGGCGCTGGCGCTGTTTGTGGTGACGCTGATCGGCGTGCTGGCGGCTCCGTACATCATTTATATCAGCGCGCCGGGCTTTGCCAAGGACCCGGGCAAATTCAATCTCACGGTGGATCTGCTGCGCATCACGTTTCCGTACCTGTTTTTCATATCGCTCACCGCGCTGGCAGGCGGCATCCTCAATACTTTCAGTCGTTTCGCCGTGCCGGCGTTCACGCCGGTGTTGCTGAACGTGTCGTTTATCGTGTTCACGGTGTGGCTTGCGCCGTATTTCAATCCGCCGGTGATGGCGTTGGCGTGGGCGGTGTTCGTGGGCGGCGTACTGCAATTGGCGTTTCAGGCGCCGTTTTTAATGCGTTTACGCGCTTTGCCGCGCTTTAAACTCAATTTCAAACACGAAGGCGTGCGTCGCGTGTTGCGGCAGATGTTGCCGGCGCTGTTTGGTGTATCGGTCGGGCAAATCAGCCTGTTACTGAACGTGATCTTTGCGTCGTTCCTGCTCACCGGTAGCGTATCGTGGCTGTATTACGCCGACCGACTGATGGAGTTTCCGGCGGGCATGCTCGGCGTGGCGCTCGGCACCATCCTGCTGCCCAGCCTGTCGAAACACTACGCCAACCACTCCGGCGAGGAATATTCGGCGCTGCTCGACTGGGGGATGCGGCTGACTTTTTTGCTGGCCGTGCCGGCGGCGGCAGGGTTGGCATTGCTGGCGATGCCGTTGATTACCACGCTGTTCATGTACGGGGCGTTCACCGTCGCGGATGCCAACGCCACGCGCGCGGCGCTGATGGCCTATAGCATCGGGCTGTTGGGATTGATCCTGGTGAAGGTGCTGGCGCCGGCGTTCTACGCGCGGCAGGATATCCGCACGCCGGTGAAAATCGCGGTGGTGACGCTGATCGTGACGCAATTGATGAACTTCGCGTTCATCGGTCCGTTGCAGCATGCGGGGTTGGCGTTGGCCACCGGCTTGGGCTCGTGTCTGAATGCGGGGTTGCTGTATTACCTGTTGCGCAAACGGGGCATACATCAACCGCGGTCCGGATGGCCGATGTTTCTGTTGAAACTGCTGCTTGCTGTCAGTGCCATGGGTGCGCTGCTGTGGTACGTCGCCGGCGATGGCAAGTTCTGGCAAGCCTTGTCGATAGGAGGGCGCGTGTTGCGCCTGACGTGGGTGGTGGCGCTAGGCGCCGGGGTTTACTTCGCCGTGCTGTGGCTGCTGGGTTTCCGGCTCGCTGATTTCAAGCGGCATGAGGTACGATAGGGTACGATAGGCGCGGTAATCTTTCCCGCCATCGTTGCTATCGTTGCAGCACGCGCCGCGACACGTAGGAAAGTACATCCACCAGCGCCACCAGCAGAATCATCGCGATCAGTATTGAACTGGTTTCACTCATGTGAAACAGGCCCATGTGAAACGCCAGCATTTGCCCCAGTCCGCCGCCGCCCACCACGCCCAGCACGGCTGCCGCGCGGATGTTGTTCTCCCAGCGATACAAGGTGTAGGACAGCAGTTGCGGCAGTATCTGCACCAGCGTGGAGTACAGAAACACGCGGCCCGCCGGCACGCCTTGCACGCGCAGCGCATAGGCGGGGCCGGGCGGCGCGTTCTCGATGGCTTCGGCAAACAAACGTCCCAGCACACCGGTGGTATGCAGGCCCAGCGCCAGCGTCCCGGCGAAGGGGCCCAGCCCGGCGGAGATGATGAGCAGCGCCGCCCACACCAGTTCCGGGATGGAGCGCAAGCCGTTCAGGATCAGGCGCGTCGGTATGCGCCAGTAAGCCTTGTC
Source organism: Nitrosomonadales bacterium (assembly GCA_009885185.1). The sequence goes on from VFLF01000091.1 coordinate 9,039, forward strand.
TTCGGCGTGCGTGCGGCTGGCCGGCAGCGCGAGCGCGAGGCCAGCGATGACGGCCAGCAGCGTGCCGAGCGCCGACATGGCAATGGTCTCCAGACTGGCGACCAGCAGCTTTTGCAGGAAGGCCGGGTTCACCGAAGGCGACAGCAGTTCCGCCAAAAACTTGCCCATTTTTCGCGCGGCATCGGCGGACAGGAATTTCGCCCATTGCAAGTCGAGTGTCCAGAAACTCGCGACGGTCAGTGCGGCGAGGCCCAGCAGGAACCAGCAAGTGGCGCAGCGCGCGCTAAAGAGCTTCGGCGGCAGCCGGTAGGCTTCGTTGGCCGCGGGCTGCACCTTGGGCGTACTCATGCCAGCGCCCGCCGCAGCCGCGAACTGGCGTAATCGGCCAGCCCTACCAGCAGCATGAATACGATGAGCATGGTGGCGACTTCGCCGCCCTGAAACATTTTCATGGAGTTATCCATCTGCTGCCCCAGCCCGCCCGCGCCCACGAAGCCGAGCACGGCGGACGAACGGATGGCGCATTCCCAGCGATACACGGTGTAGCTGGTGAGTTCAGCCGAGCTTTGCGGCAGCAGGCCGTAGAAAAACGCCTGCAGGCGGCCAGCGCCGTTGCGCAGCAAGGTGTTGGTGGCATGCGACTCGTCGCTTTCGAGGATTTCGCCGTAGACCTTGCCCAGCATGCCGCCGTAGGTGAGGGCAATTGCCAGCACGCCGGCGGTGGGGCCGAGCCCGACCACGCGCACGAACACTAGCGCCCATACCAGCTCCGGCACGCTGCGCAGCACGATCAGCAGCCAGCGCGTCGCCTGGCGGATCAGCAGGGGAATCAGGTTCATGCGTCCGGGCAGCGCGGAAATGGACAGCGCGCTGGTGGACAGCAGCGTGAGCGGTATCGCGATCAGCAGCGCCAGCGCCATGCCCGCCGTGGCGATGGCGACGGTGCGCCAGCACTCGCGTGCCACCAGTAACAGAAACTCCGTTTCGATCTTGGGTGGAAAAAAATCAGCCAGAAAGCGCTTGGTTGATTTGAGGGTCGCGGGTTCAAACAGCGTCCAGGGCTTGAATTCGGTAAGTACCAGCATGGGTGCCAGCAACACCAGCGCGACGCTGGTCCAGAACACGCGAGATATCCACGCCGGATCCCGCAAGTGCGGAGAAGAAAGGGTGGCGGAAGCGGTGGCGTTCAAGGCGGATGGTCAGCGGCAATACATTGCCGGCGGGGTCGTGTCGGCCGGCGCATCATCGCCCGGCGCAGGCGCGGCGAGCAACTCATGTTCGTGTTGCGCGTACAGTGCCGTCAGCCGCTCCCGTGTGACTTCATGCGACGGCAGATCAAATTGCAGTTGGCCGTCACGCAAGCCGATTACGCGCGCAAAGCGCGTGGCGACATCGACCTGGTGCAGTGTGGTGATCAGCGTTGCGCCGTGCTCGCGCGCGGATTGCGTGAGACTGTCGATGGCCTGCGCCGCGCGCGACGGATCCAGCGACGAAAGCGGTTCGTCCACCAGCCACAGCGAGGCCGATGACACCAGCGCGCGGGCAAGTCCGACGCGCTGGCGCTCGCCGCCGGAGAGCCGGTCCACGCGATCCCACAGTTTGTTGGCAAGATCAAACCGCGCCAGCGCGGCTTCGGCTTCATTGATGTGGGTCGGATAAATCAAGGAACGCAGGCTGGCCGCGAGCGACTGGCGTGGCAACCGCGCCGCGAGAACCGCGGTGATGACGCGCTGGCGCGGCGGCAGCGGCGGCGACTGCGGTGCCAGAAACAGACGACCACGCAGTTTTTGCAACTGCGCCACGGACAGTTTCCAGGGATCGATGCCGTCGAGTTCGAGTGTGCCCGCCACGGGCCGCAACGCGCACGCGAGCGCGTGCAGCAGCGTGGTCTTGCCCGCGCCCGACGGGCCGATGACCGCCACTTGCTCGCCGGGGGTAACCGCGATCGTTACCGGCTTCAAGGCCGCCGGCGCGCCTGCGGTTGCGGCGCGATGTCGCGCCGACAGACCCGTGATGGCGATGCGCATCCGTGCGCCAGCGTTACTTGATCAGGCCGGCGCTGCGTCCCGCCGCTTCCAGATCGCGATAGTTCTCCGCCCGGGTGGGGATGTATTTGGTGGCGCGGTTCAGCGTCAGGATTTCCTTGCCTTCCGCGTTCGCCATCGACAGATCAAGCAGCGCCTTGGTGATGCGCTCGCGCAGCGCTGCCGGCATGTCGGCATGCACTGACCAGTTGTAATTGAAATACGGCGCCGTGGTGAAGAATACGTCCACCTTGGTGGTGTCGACTTTCTTGTCCTCAACGAATCTGCGCCACACGGTGATATCGAGCGCTGCGGCATCGACACGGCCACCGACGACGGATGCGATGGTGGCGTCATGCGCGCCAGAGTAAGCCACGCGCTTGAAATCCTTGTCGGGGTCGATCTTCGCCTGCAACAGGAAGCTGCGCGGCATCAGGTGGCCGGAGGTGCTCGATTGCGAGCCGAAACTGAC
>VFLF01000587.1 GCA_009885185.1 Nitrosomonadales bacterium
GCATTCTGGTGGGCGTGGTGAGTTGGCTGGCGTTTGCAGCGGTTGGGCTGGAAAATGCGGCGATCTGGGGGATTGCAGCCGGCGTGCTGAATTCGGTACCCTATTTCGGCCCGGTTGTCGTTTCCGGCGGCATTGCGCTGGTTGCGTTGGTCCAGTTTGGCACCCTCGGCATGGCGCTATGGGTTGCGAGCGTAGCACTGGTTATCACCAGCATCGAGGGCTTTCTGCTTACCCCGTGGCTCATTGGCCGTACTGGAAGCATGAACGCCTTGGTTGTATTCGCCAGTGTGATAGTGGGTGGCTGGCTGTGGGGGCCGTGGGGCCTGCTGCTGGCCGTTCCTGTCGTGATGATTATTAAAGCCGTGTGTGACCATGTGGAGGACCTGAAGCCTTTGGGCGAATTGCTCGGCGACTAGATTTGGGCGAATCGCTATCCCGGGACGCCGGTGTGCTGCCATAGCTGCAACAAAAGCAGGAACCGCGTCAGCACTTTGCGGTATCGAATGGGTGCTTGAGGTACTCTATGATGTCGCCGTTACACGCCACCGCCGAGGCCCTCACGCTCGCTTACGGACCAGACTTTTCACCACCGCCCTTTCCGCCGGCGCGGCCTTGCGGGTTTCTCCTGGTTTGTCGTCCACCGCAGACTTTGCACCCGCTGCCGGCTTTCGTTTCGCCGACCTTCACCTTCTGATGGAACAGTTTTTGCACCGCGTCGCTAAAGGTGTCGGTGTATTCGCCGGCCTTGCGTTTGATCGAGAAGTTAAGTTTGGTTTTGTATTGCGTCAACGCGTCGTGGGCCATAGCTGGAAACAGTGGACGATCCGATGCGCTTACGTATGATATGTAAATATTTGATTTAATTGATATTTTTATGTTATATCGTAATAACGTCATAACGTAAATTCAGTCGGGTAGGCGGCGAGCGCTGATCCTGCGCGTGGGCGTGTACGCAACGCAGGCCGGATCGCAAACCTGACCCGCGGTGCCTTGACGCAAACGCGATGCCCCGAATCAACCACCCAGCTCTTTCTTGCGCTGCGCCATCATCGTTCCCAATTCGGCCATGTCCACTTTGGCTTTTTTTGCTTTGGGGAACATTTCGTCCTGTTCCTCCTTTATGTGATGATCGATGTTCTCACCCAACACCGTGATCTTGGCATCGTAATGATCGTCCCCCGGCGCCATGCCTTCGAGTTGGGCGATCAGGTCTTTGGCCCCCCGCATGCTCCACATCCGCCTCGTCCATCAGATCGTCATCGTCAATGCCCTCGCGCACCGCCGGATAAAAAATCTCTTCTTCGACTTGGGCGTGAATCGACAGTGCGTGGCATATTTTTTTCACGACTCGGCCTTTTCGCTTTCGCTGCCATCATTCTTTTTGAGTATCTCGAAAGCCTTGAACATCGCTTTGACTTGCTTGTGATCTTCGGTCAACAACGCCATTGCATCCGGGCCGCTTTTGGTTGCTGCGGACTTGCGCTGCGCCGGTACCTGTGCTTGTGCATGTGCCATCGTGGTTTCCATTAAGTGGGGTAGGTAAACTGTCGGTAGTCACGCACCGATGAAGCGGCAGCGTGAAATCGATTATGGCAATCCACGCTGAAAATCGTCGTGCGCTGGTGCACATAATCGCTCCTGCCGCTCAGACTGCCCCCGCACGCGGGTTCGACCAGGGTCAAAAGCGTTACAAAGATGGTTAGCAACAGTCATTCATTATCAGTTCCTCCGGCTTGAAATATTCGAAGCAAACAAGGGTGGGCATATAGACTTTCAAGACGTCAAAAAAACTTGTGGCGTATGTACGCTGACGCACCGACTCCCGGAAACTTGTAGCGCAAAATTTGAAAACAACTGGAGTGAGCGTCGCACAACAACTTTATGATTCATTACGGCTACGGTGAGCGGGGCTGCAGCGGATCAGGAAACTAGGGAGAAGGTCGTGCTCGCCGCTGGCAACGTCAGGAACATCGACAAGGTCGACGACCAGATGGCGGTGACCTCGAGCGGCGGTGGCGAGGCCGATTTCCATACGCTCGAGAAAGGGGACGCGCGGTCGAAATTCGCCAAACAAGTCTATGACGATGCGAATCAGTACAACAAGAGTTTCGATGCCAACAAACCGACGTTGAAAGAGCCCCGACAGGATGTATCCGAGTCAGGTTTTGCGCATTCCCGCATGAGTTCGCGTCGGGGTTCCTTACCCTAGCGTGTCGATCGTCTTCTACGCAACGCGTCGCCAGCTTGGTTTGAAGTCCGCACCCGCACCTGGCAATGAATGACGCATCGGAGGCGCGAGAGGATGCGGAGGCGCATGTTGTCGCCGCCAAGGCGGACATCGTTGCGCACGTTCACGCACTGAAGTTCAGCGTGCGGCGGCTGGTGAAGTTGCCTTACGTGATTGGCGGGCTGGTCATCGGCGTCGCGGCTGTAGCGTACTTTGCCGTTGCGCGCTGCGGCAAGCCGCGAGCGGCGTTCTCCCGCCCGGCAGCTCACGGAAGCATTGCGAGCGTACTGAAAATGGCGCAGGTGCTGCTGCCATTACTCGGCGCGCTGGGCGCCGCCGCAGCCCACAAACGAAACCTTCGCGCGTTTCCGCTCATCATGCCGCAGCCGCAGAGCGCTGCGCAGAAGCCGGCGGTCGTGCTACCGCAAGGTGACTGCTTAAGCCAACAGTGGCAGATGATCAAAGCTGCCAGCAACGCTTGGTTGGATGACTACGCCCCGAGCATGGGTGCCGCCCTTTCCTACTACACGCTTTTTTCGCTCGCTCCGCTGCTCATCATCGTGATCGCGGTGGCGGGAATGGTTTTCGGGCAGGACGCGGCGCAGGGCGAGATCGTCGCGCAGTTGCGCGGAATAATGGGTGAGGAAGGCGCGGTGGCCGTCGAAGGACTGCTCAAGACCGTGCGCGAACCCGCCGAGGGC
>VFLF01000893.1 GCA_009885185.1 Nitrosomonadales bacterium
CAAATCCGACCGGTACGCGCCTGCGAGCAGACTTTGAATCGTTTCTGCTCCGCCGGTACCTATTAATCCGCTGAATTGCGCGATCACTTCACCGCGCGCTGCCTCAGGACCAAACACAGAGCCAGCGATGGCGATGGCAATGACAAGTATTGGCGCGATCGAAAAGGCAGCGTAAAACGCGAGGGCCGCGCCCATACTCAACGCGCGATGCGCCGACCAGGCTTGAAAAGCCTCACGCAGCAGACTTATGAAGCCGCGCGCGCTATTGTCGCGACAACGCGGGCGGCCATGTATGCCGGGCGGGATGGCGCTCCCTGAGCGAGTAGCATCTGCATCCATAATATTTCAGCGTTTATTGGAATGCTTCGTTGAAGCCGCGTGTCCGAGACCATGGCGGACAAGTCAGTTTCCGGTAGCTTGAAGCCAATCGCGGATTAATCCAATCCCGCGGTCTCTGACAATTCGGGAGCGGCTCGCGCTACACGCGCCTGCTGCGCCGCCCACACCTGCTGCAAGAAAAACGGTAAGTGCCGCATTCCGTATTGCACGATAAATGCCCCGACAACGCCTGCAACAGAGCTTGCAGTAGCAATCCGCGCACCCGCGGACGAGGCTGTAGCGCGCCGCCGGCGTGTAAGCCAGAAACCCGCCACACCCGCCGTTGCCATCACCAGCACTAAGGTAGAAGGCCGTGCCAGTGCCGCGCGGTAAGCCACCCGCACGCGGTATAAGCGATCCCGGGTGATCAGCCGGGATTGAACGACTCTGCGTTCGGCCGCTTCAATCGTGGCCAGTGAAGGCATTCGCATCATGACACAGCGGACGTGACGTGAGATTTACCTGCCAACTGCCGCCGGGTTGCTGAGAACAGCAGATCGCGACTCATGCCGATGCATGCGTATATAAGTACTGCACCAGCAAGCATATTGACCGATGCGACAATGAGCACGGCCGCTATCGAAGGGAAACCCAAAGCCACTGCACCCATCGCCAGCGCAGCCAACAATCCGAACCAAGCCGCAACGATACAAATCGCCGCGACCAATCCCATTGCGACCATTCACATAAGCGCAAGGCCCGCACGCTGGGCCTCGAGCGAAACCAGATCAAGGAAACTCGACAACGCGGTACGAGCCCCCACCAGCACGCTCGAAAGCGCTTCAATCACGCCGGCAGGTGGCAGATTCGCTTCGGGGTGGCTACCGCCATTCTGCGCCACAGCGTTTTCCTGCGGTGCCTGGCTACCTTCCCCCAACGCGGCACTGTGAGGAGAACGGGAAGGCTGCATGTTGCCCGTTCCCGGCGGCATTACCGAATGATTCGGCTAAGCAGGAAACCCGCAGCCAATGCTACACCGATGGATTTCAGAGGGTGTGCCGAAACATAACTGCACGTATCCTCAACCAGTTTTTTCTGTGCGGTGTTCAGCGTTTCGCCTTGTTCGGCCAGCCAGTCAGCGGTTGGTGTGGCTGCTCCCGCCACCTTGTCCACTGCCTGGTGAGCCAATGCCGAGACGCGGTCAATCGCAGGCTTGACACTGCGCGCGGCCTCGTCTGCTGCTCCGGTCATAGCATTAACGGCAGCGTGTGCACTCGAAGATGCTTGATTTAAAGTACCAGTGCCGTTACCCGAGATAGCGGGAGTGGAGGACGTGCTGCCAAAGGCGGTATTTTCCATGTGATTCTCCTGTGTGATGGACAATGTAAAAAAATTAAATCGCTAACGGTGTTGATTCGTGCTTAGCAGCCAAAGCTACCTGGATTTTCTGCCAAAGCGTTTTACATTTCCCTGGACTCGTGCGTGTACGGGCGCTAACGCACGCTGCGCAAGTTGCGCCGTAGCGCCGGAAAACTTTGACGCTGTAACGGCCGAACGAGCCAGGGTGTCTCGAACAAGCCTTGAATGACGTTCGACATATTCGGCGGGAGTGCGGCTCGTAGCGATCAACATCAACGAACCCACCGCCGACAGCATTTGTTTGAACGCATGCGCCGCGAACTCCTGATTCATCATCAGCAGTCGCGTGCTAACCGCTTGCACCGAAGCCGACGCTGCTTGAGCTTTTTCCTGCCCCATTAAGACGAACTCGCGCCGATCGCGCGCATTCGGCAGGGACTTGGCGCTCGCGAGCAAACTAGTCCGGTGGCCGATGACTTGCGTAGAAGCAACCAGCATTTCTCCCGCTTTCCACGTCCACTGACTCCACGTCACAAGCGGATTCACAAACAAGTTCACAGCTCTACTTGAATTCACTTCAAATTCCTAATTAAAAATCATGTAAATAATGACTAGCACGATAACCGGAACACCTAAAATCCAGCCCAGTAAATATTTACCCATGATGGATACTCCTGTTAATTTGAAGCCGAAGAAACGATCAAAAACACGTTGTCGCCGGCACCAATTACCAAAGGTAAACATGACGTCCAGTGACGCAGTCACAAGACTAGGTACAATCTCAGCGAAAGTATGTGCGCTCGCGTACACTGCTCATTGGAATCGTAGGTATCGCAGGCATCCATATTTTTGAAAGTAAAGGAGTGGCCCCCACCCTCTATGGGCGATTTTGGAAAGGTGCCAACAGAAAAAAAGCCCTCAGTTGTCTGAGGGCTTTTCATGCAGGAAACAGAAATATCCCGCTCAAAATAATCAGGATTGCGTTGTATGCCCGCTTCCCAACCTGACAATATAGTCTATTCCCAATACGGCGAACGTTCGTAGTACTTGTATACGTCGCGGTTCCACTTCTCCTCGGCCATCGACGGCCAATGATCTGCGTCGAATCCAGGTGCCGCCTCCAATCGCTCCTTGGAAATATCGAGCACGTATTCGTTCTCAGCCACGTCATACTTTAACGCGCTGAAGGGGATTGCGAACAGCTTTTCTCCCATGGTGAGGAAACCACCGAACGACACTACGGCATAAGCAACCTTGCCGGTGCGAGGATCGATAACCACTTCCTTTACGTCGCCCAGGTTTTCGCCCTTGGAATTGACTACGTCAGTACCGATCATGCTCGACGCTTTTACTGGCGAACTTGAAAACGCTTGCACTTGACTCATCGTGATTCTCCGATTATGAATTGATTGATGGATGTATAGTAGGATCCAGAACGCAAGCTCGCAGCGGAAGCCGGATCAACCGGTCTGAAAGGCACGCGCGATGGATTCCAGAGACAAGGTTAAAGGGTGCTTTTCGCAGTGGCTGTACGTTACCCAACATACAGGACACAATTTAGCGCGGCATCCAACATTTACAATGGCATACCAATAAATGTACGAATGCTGGTACTTTATTCTACACAGCATTTTATTAATTACTACGTGCGCCACCAAACAGGCACAATGCATTCTTTGTAATTGTCCATGTCCCAAAATCACGCACTAAGCTGTCTGTTCGCGCTTTTCAGGCGGAAAAGATACAGTAACCTCTGCTCTGCTTCGTGGAGCCCAGTTCAGAGGGAACGCACTAATCCGGATACGTTTAGTCCAAGCAAGCCACGGCGGAGAAGCACTTTATCGGTCGGGCACCATTTTGTGCGCCACGGCGACGTCGTACGAGCCGAACACCTGCCGCACGGACGTTTCCTCCGGCAGCACGTAGACAATGGCGCGATGCGTTACAAAGATGGGACGAATATATGTTTCGTAAAACACAACGGGCACATTGATGCAACCATAGGAAATGCGGTTATCCTCAACCGACGGTGTCGCCAACCTTTCAAGCCGCTGCTCCTCGGAATTCGTTGTGCGAACACGGTGCATCGAGACTGCCTTGTCGTAGTCCACCCATACCACATCCTCGCCGCTTAGGTTACGTCCACGCTCAGCAACAAAGCGACCGGCAGGTGTCGTCCG
>VFLF01000786.1 GCA_009885185.1 Nitrosomonadales bacterium
AGGCGGGCAAGGATTCCACTTGGGCAAGCTTCGATCACCCCGCGCACGGCTATCCGTTTATCGAGCGCGGCGCGGATGGTTCGTTCAACCAGAATCCGGCGCAGCAGGCGGCGTTTGATTTGTTTATGAATTATTTCGATCAGCGGCTGAAGTAAATCTGTAAATAATGTAAGTATTTGTTTTTAAAAAATAATTTAACAAGGCCTCCACCATGAAAATCTCCGTCATCCACGACTACGCCGACGTAATGCGCACCACGCGCGCCTATCCCAAACTGCAAGCCGCCGGCCACGAAGTCGCCATTTACAACGACGCCTATCTCGACCCGGCGCGCGTGGTCGAGCAGGTTAAGGGCAACGATGTCCTGTTGCTCACGCAACAGCGTGTCGTCATCACACGCAAGATTCTGGAGCAACTGCCGCAACTCAAATTCATCAGCCAGACCGGTCGCAACGTCAGCCACCTCGATGTCGCCGCCTGTACTGATCTCGGCATCCTGGTGTCGGCGGGCGGTCACGACGGCGCCAGCCCCTACACCACCACCGGCGAGCTGGCGTGGGCGCTGATTCTCGCCTCGCTGCGCCACATTCCGTTCGAGGTCGAAAACTTCAAGGCCGGCCACTGGCACACCACCGCCGGCACGCGGCTTGCGGGCGCGACACTCGGCATCTACGCCTTCGGTCACATCGGCAGCGGCGTAGCGCGCGTGGGCAAGGCGTTCGGTATGAAGGTCGTGTGCTGGGGCCGCGAAGGCTCGATTGCCAAGGCCAAGGCCGAAGGCTTTGACATCGCCGCCAGCCGCGAGGCGTTCTTCGAGCAAAGCGATGTGATCAGCCTGCACCTGCCGTCGAACGCCGCCACCAAGGGCATCATCACCGCCACCGACTTGGCGCGCATGAAGCCCACGTCGCTGCTGGTCAACACCAGCCGCGCGCCCATCATCGCTGAAGGCGCGCTGGTCGAGGCGCTGAAAAAGGGCCGCCCCGGTTTTGCCGCGGTCGATGTCTACGAAGAAGAGCCTGTCGTCGGCGGCAATCACCCGCTGCTCAAAATGAAAAACGCGATCTGCACGCCGCACCTGGGTTACAGCGAGAAAAAAAGCTACGAAGCGATCTACGAAGGCGGCGTAGAGCAGATACTCGCGTATGCGGCGGGCAAGCCGATCAATGTGCGCAACGCGGATTTGAAAGCAAAAAAATAACTCAGCCGCGCGGCATGCGGAGGCTACTCCCCGCGAATCCCGTTGTCGTGTATCACCTTGCCCCACTTGGCGAGGTCGGACTTAATCAGCGCCAGAAACTCGTCGGTACTGGTGGCGGCGGCATCGGCGCCGTGCATGGCGAGTTGTTTTGCAGCCTCTGGCGTGGCGAGAAAACGCACGATCTCGGTGTTCAACCGCGCAACAATGGGCGCGGGTGTAGCGGCGGGCGCGAGTATGCCGAACCACGGATTCATTTCAAATCCCGCAAAACCGGATTCGGCTACGGTAGGCACGTCGAGCAACAGGCCCGAACGCTGCAAACTGCTCACCGCCAGCGCCCGCACCTTACCCGCTTCGATATGCGGCAGCAGCGGTGATACCGGCAGAAACGCTATCGGTACCTGCCCCGCCACCAGATCCACCGCCGCGGGCGCGCCACCCTTGTACGGGATATGCACCAGCTTGAGTTTTGCCAGAGACAAAAACAGCGCGGCCGCAAGGTGCGGCGTGCTGCCCACGCCGCTGGTGGCATAGTCGAGCGCGCCGGGACGCGTGCGCGCCAGCGCCACCAGTTCTTTCACCGAGCGCACCGGCAGCGAGGGATGCACCACGATTACATTCGGCACGCGCGCGGTCAGCGTCACCGGCGCAAAATCGCGCAGCGCGTCGTAGGGAATCTTGCCGAGAAACGGCGCGAGCGTGAGAGTGCCCATGCCGCCATGCACCAGCGTGTAACCGTCAGCGGGTGATTTCGCTACCAGTTCCGTGCCGATGTTGCCGCCGCGCCCCGGACGGTTATCCACGATCCACTGCTGGCCGAAAGCCTGCGTCATGCGCTGCGCGACGATACGCGCAATCAGATCATTGGGGCCGCCCGCCGGATACGGCGCGACGAGGCGCACGGTTTTCACGGGGTACGTCTGCGCGATACACGCGCCCGCGAACAGCGCGCCACCGGCGAATAACAACCACCCCATGGCTCTTTCAACCCAAAGCATGTACCCAGTCCCAGCGCTTGCCCGCGCGCTCGACTATCGGTTCAACATCTTCCGCCAGCACATGCCTCACGGCCACCATCTTTTGCGCGGCAACACGCACCGCATCGAGATAGGCCGCGCGTGATGCGTATCGTTCTGCGATGGATAGCCGCGGATCGCCGCTCTTTTCACGCTCGGCTTGGGTGCGCGCGAACACCAGCGTGGAGCCGCGCATCTGCATCAGGTCGTCCGCCGCGCCCTGATCGGGGTGGCGTGGGTTCCATCCGGTCAGTGTCGCCAGCGGCGCCGCGGTTTCCACCGGGATGATGCCCGCCACTTCGTTGCCGTCGGCGTCGATCGCCGACACATGCGATCGATATTGCGCGCCGGCCTTCGGCGGATACGCCGCGATGCCGCGCCCGATGTCCGGGCCAAAATCCAGCGCCGAGGGACGCACCACGCGCCCCGGAAACGTCACGCCGGGCAGTGTGCGAAAAAACGCTCCCAGCGATTCCGGCTGCGCCGCTGTACCGTCTGCCAGCCGCGGAAACGCACTTGCGGGCGGCGCCACGCCCGCGCCGGCCCAGCGATCCAGATTCACCAGTGCGCCGCGCAGCAGGGGCGCGTAATCGACGATGTTGAACACATGCGCGCCGCGCGCGCCGGTGTTGGCGTCGGTTGGCGGCGGCGGAATCGCACCCGGCGTGTGTTGCGTGCCGGCGAACAGATAGGTGCGCACGAAATCCGCCGGCTCGGCATCACGGGCGCCGCTGTCATCGGAATGGATCAGCGACGCATCGCCGCGCCAGTATTCGGCGGCAGTGTTGGTGGCGAAAATCTTCGGCGTGTTCGCCCGCTCGCGCTGCCGTATTTTCGCGAACAAGCCCTCGTCGTTAAACGGCGGCAGGCCGCCCACCGTGCCTGCCGAATTCAG
>VFLF01000510.1 GCA_009885185.1 Nitrosomonadales bacterium
GTTGGCGACGATTTCGACGCCGACGATGGTGCCCGCGCCGGGCCGGTTGTCGATAATCATCGGATAACCGAGCGCATCGCCCATGCGCTGTGCAATGACGCGCGCGATCACATCGGTGGAGCCGCCCGGCGGCTGCGGTACGATCATGCGGATGGGTCGGCTGGGCCAGCCCGGCGTGCCTTGGGCGTTGGCGAGTGCCGGGCAAAACAACAGCATCGCAGAGGCGGCCGCGGAAGCGCCCGCATAGGTACTCGCGTTGCGGATTGAAATCATGCGGGTATTATGCCGTGAACCGTGCCGCGTATTGCGGCACCGACCGCGCGGCGGGTAAACTAAGCACGCCTAAGCACACACATCGCTCATCACCCGAGGAATCATCATGGCACTCATCAAAACCCGCATCGAAGTCAACAACGCCGTGTTCTCGCTGCCATACCACGTAGCCAAAGAAGAAGGCTACTTTGAACAGGAAGGCTACGACGTGGAGCTGGTGCCCGCCGGTTCGGGCCGCGACCGCGACAAAGAGGTGCCGGAGCAACCCATCGAGGACCATCGCGCGGTGAAGTCCTACGGCTGGCACGAAGGCATCGAGAAGGGCGAGTTCTGCATGTATCGCGCCTGCGAGTGGGGGCAGATACGCCGCACGCAGGACAGTGCGGCGAACGCCAAGGTCATCAGCAAGCGCGCGGCGGTGGCCACACAGGCCATCGTGGTGCGCGCCGATTCGCCCTACAACGTGCCGCAGGATTTGCGCGGCAAAACGGTGGCGGTGAATTTTCACGCAGGTTCGCACTACATCACGCTCGCCATGCTGGGCGGTTCGATGACTGAAAAAAGCCAGGTGCGCGCCGTGCATGTGGGCGGCCCCAAGCAGCGCTTGCGCTTTCTTGAAGAAGGCAAGGTCGAAGCGGCGGCGGTGATGGAGCCGTGGATCACGGTGTCGGCGAAGAAAGGTTTAAAGATCATCAGCGAGGCGTTTTATGAAGGCGCCGAAGTCGCCACGCCCGATGTCGAGCCGCAAATGTATGCGGCGATCAACCGCGCCATCGTCAAGGCGGTGGCGAAAATCAATCAGGACATACGTCCCTACCTGCGCTATATGATCCGCGAAGTGCCGGTGGAGATCATGACGCTCACCGAGAATGATTTTTACCTGCCGCGCTTTCGTTACGTCGCGCCGCGCCCGTACACGCGCGAGGAATACGAACATCTGCATGACTGGATGACGAACTGGGATTTGCTCAACGTTGACAGCAGCTACGACAAAATCGTGGGCGCGAAGATCGCCGCCACGGCGTGAGCATGTTGCGCTACCGGAACATGCGCCGGTTCACTGCCGCTGTACTGTGCGCAGTGGCGTGGTTCGCCGCTGCCGCAACCGTGCACGCGCAGGCGTGGAGGCCCACCCGCCCCGTTGCTTTTGTCGTCGGTGCGGCGGCCGGTGGCGGCAGTCTCGACTTGACGGCGCGCACGCTGCAACGCATCTGGGATGATGGCCGCACCGTCGGCACGCCTATCGTGGTAATCAACAAGCCGGGTGCGGGAAATGGCATAGCGTGGAGCTACCTTAACGAGCGCGGAGAGGACGGGCACGCGATCGCTATAGGCACCACCAATCTGGTTTCCAATCCGGTGATGGGTGCGCACCACATCGGCCACCGCGATATCACGCCGCTGGCGATATTGTTTGACGATTACTTTATTTTGCTGGTGCGCGCGGATTCGCCGCTGAAGACGATGGCCGATGTGCGGCAGCGTCTGGCCAAGGATCCCGCCGCGCTGTCGTTCGGCTTTGGTCCCGGACTGGGCGCGGGTTCACACACCGCCGCGGCCGTGTTCATCAAGGCGCTGGGCGTGGATGTGGCGAAAGGGCGCTTTGTGCCGTTCAAGGGAGCGTCCGAGGCGGTCACGGCGATGATCGGCGGTGACATTGATATCGTCAGCGCTACCGCAGTCAACGCGCCGCCGTTTCTTGCAGCAGGCAGAACGCGCGCCATCGGTGTCATCGCGCCGCAGCGCCGCACGGGTGCGCTGGCTCAGGTGCCCACGGTGAAGGAGCAGGGCGTGAA
>VFLF01000190.1 GCA_009885185.1 Nitrosomonadales bacterium
CATGCCGCGCGAATCCCACAAGGCCTGCATACCGCGGACGGCGAATATTTTTGCCAATGCGCCCTGTAGTTGCTAAAAATGGTAAAAATGGGATCAGACCCTGAGGTTTCCCCACGAATCATGCTGATTGTGATGCGCACTGAAAGGCATTGGCAACCTGCCGTCGCAAAGTAAGCAGATGCCGCCAGGCGCGCGGACCGTGTGCCCCATCTCAATGGCTTCCGAAGATGGTAATTCAAAACGCACCTTTTGCATGACGGCCAATGTATCCGCCGCGCCGCTGGCGATCAATCAAGCACCCGTCCCCGCGAGTCCCGCCGTTTCCATCAGGGCAGCTTCGCGTCCGGCTGGCAGGTTTTCAGCGCAGCGTATGCCTCGGCAAATCCGGCAGTGTTGAATTCGACAGTCGAGTGGTTCGGCAGTTCGATGCGCACGCTGCGGCTCGCGCGCGCTTCCGCGAGAAAGCGGCTCATCGGCTCCGACGGCACGAGAAAACTGTGCATCATCATCACCGGACGTTCCGGCACCGGCGCACGCGTACCGCGTATCGGCAGCGGGTGAGCCTGCGTCGCCGGCAGCCAAGTCACGCGCAGCTTGTCGGTCTTGGGATCAGGAACGGGAAGCGCGTTGGGCTGCGAGAATCTGCCGTAGATCAGCACAAATCCGGGACGCCCACTCGGTGATAAATCAAGGCGCGACGTCGGCTGGGTTGGGCTTTTGTCACGGCGCACCCTCATATAACAGCGTTTCTCGGTTTCGGTATTGTCGCGGTACACCATCCAATCCTGATAGCGACCGTAGAGTTGTTCGTTAGGGCTCTGCGCGTAACCCTGAGTAGCCATGCATAACGCAACCAGCAGGAAACTCCGTGTCAATCGTGGCAGCATCTGATCCCCCTTTTCGACTATCGCTGTTACCGGTTAGCCCATGCGGGCAACGGCAGCCACGTTGCCGTCAATTCGCCAAAACGCTCCGCTTGTTAAAGTTTACGCTTCAACAAAACCGCCGCTCGCACAAAGCGTGGCATGCCGACGTAAATCGTCGATTGCGGTATCACTGTGAGCACCTCGCGCGGGCGCGCGGTTACTTGCCCGCCTTACCACCCCTGTGCATGTACAGGTCCATGAGCTTGCCGAGCACTACCATTGCCGCAATAATCGCAGCGGCTGCCGCGCACATGATCAAGATGACATCGATGTACGTCAGCACGAACAAGGCGCCCGCCACAAACTCGAATACGATAAAGGCAACCACCACCAGGG
>VFLF01000163.1 GCA_009885185.1 Nitrosomonadales bacterium
ACGGGTACGACATGCGCGCCGTCACGCTCGAATCGCGCCGCGCCATCTTGCAACAGGTTCTGGAGAAGGTCGCATCAGTCCAGGTGCGCTTCAGCGAGGTATTCGACGCCTCGCTGGAAAGCGTGGTCACTTCCGCCTGCAAGCTTGGGTTGGAAGGCGTCATCGCGAAACGGCGTGATTCCACCTATGTGTCACTACGCTCCCGCGACTGGATCAAGCTCAAGTGCATCCAGCGACAGGAGTTCGTGGTCGGCGGCTACACCGACCCGCAAGGCACGCGTCTAGGCATTGGATCGTTGCTGCTGGGTGTCCACAACGACAATGGTGAACTGCACTATGCGGGCAAGGTCGGAACCGGCTTTACTGATCGCAAACTGAAGGAGATCAAAGTCCGACTTGATGCAATGTCGACCGCGATGAGCCCCTTCTCGAAATCCGCCGCAATTGAAGGCAAGCCGCATTGGGTGAAGCCGCAGCTCGTAGCAGAAGTGTCATTCGGCGAATGGACGCGCGCAGGCCACATTCGCCATTCGGTATTCCACGGATTGCGTGCCGACAATGAAGTTAAGGATGTTGTGCGAGAACGAGCGACCGACACCCGGAAGATGTCAAAATCTGGCCTTGCCGTTGTAAATAAATCCTCTTCGTTGTCGACCCGCTTTCACGTCACCCATCCGGATCGCGTGATCGACGTGAGTACCGGAATCACCAAGATTGAGCTGGTTCGTTATTATGACCTGGTCGGCGAGTTAATGATGGAACATCTTAAGAACCGTCCGGTGTCGCTGGTACGTGCACCCAGCGGTATAGGCAACGTCGGCGGCGAGCTGTTCTTTCAAAAGCATGCCGAAACAGAAAGACTCCCCGGCATTCGAGAACTCGACCCCGCCTTGTCAATAGGCCATGCTGCGATGCTGGAAGTGTCCACCAAGCAGGGCCTGTTATCGGCGTCACAGTGGAATGTTGTTGAATTCCATACGCAAAATGGCACGACGGAATCGTTTGAACACCCCGACCGCATGGTGTTCGATCTGGACCCTGGCGAGGGTGTGACATGGACGAGGACTCAGGAAGCGGCGGAATTGGTGCACGCCTTTCTGCAGCAGCTCGGCTTGGTGACTTTCCTCAAGACCAGCGGCGGCAAGGGGCTGCACGTCATCGTCCCCTTGCGCAAGGTGCATGGCTGGAACACCGTCAATGAGTTTTCGCAGACTATCGTGACTCACCTCGCCAGAACCATTCCGCAGCGATTCGTGGCAAAGAGCGGCCCGAGGAATCGCATCGGCAAGATATTTATTGATTACCTGCGCAACCGGCTCGGTGCGACCACCGCGTGCGCCTGGTCGGCACGTGCCCGTCCGGGTCTGGGCATTTCGGTGCCGGTCGCGTGGGATGAACTCAAGGCGCTCAAAGGAGCAGACCATTGGAGTGTGCGCACAGCGCACACCCGCCTGGACAAGGGAAACGAAGTTTGGAACGGTTATGCTAAGGCTGCGCGGAGCCTGACTGTCGCAATGAAGTTGCTACAACACCCTCACGGCGTACCGTCCTAGGTGGGCTCAACGGAGGTATTGATGATTACAAGGTCAATCCCAGTAACCGCGCTAAGAGATCCAGCCGCAGTTTATAGTCAACTTTTCGGCGCGCCCCGTGCCGATCAACCAAGGAGCATTTTATGCAACGCGCCATCTGGAAGGGAGCCATAAGTTTCGGGCTCGTGCATGTGCCGATTGCCGTGTATCCGGCGTCGCAGGAAGCCGGCATTGATTTCGACTGGCTTGACAAGCGCTCAATGGACCCAGTGGGTTATAAGCGCGTTAACAAGCGGACAGGCAAAGAGATCCAGAAAGAAGACATTGTTAAAGGCGTTAAGCAGGACGATGGCGACTATGTCGTGTTGAGTGATGAGCAGATAAAGGCCGCCTACCCCAAGTCCACCCAAACCATCGAAATCGAAAGTTTTGTAAAGGCATCCGAGATTTCATTTGTACTGCTCGAACGGCCGTATTATCTCGAGCCGATCGGCAAGGGCGATAAGGTGTATGCGCTGCTTCGCGAATCCATGCGAGAGGCGGACGTGATCGGCATCGCGCGCGTCGTGATGCACACCAAGGAACACCTGGCGGCGCTGATCCCGTCGGGTGCGGCATTGATTCTGAACACGATTCGCTGGGCAAACGAAATTCGGCCTTCTGCCGAGTTGAAGCTTCCCGCAGAAGGCAAGGCCGCTGCCAACTTGAAGCCGAGCGAGTTGAAGATGGCGGCTCAGCTCATACACGATATGACCGGCAAATGGAAGGCTGGCGACTATACCGAGACGTTTAGCGTCGCGGTGCAAAAACTGGTCAATCAGAAAGTCAAAGCCGGCGATACCGAGACAGTTAAGCCTCTTGAGGATGCACCTTCGGAGAGCGGTGCCTCCAATGTAATCGACCTGACGGAACTGCTGGCTAAGAGCCTGGCGAAACGCAAACCGGCAGCGGCAGCACAGTCGGCGGCAGACGATAAATCGGAGGAAGCGCGCAAGGATTCGCCTGTTAAAAAGGCACTTCCAAAACGTTTGGCCCGCAAAAGGGCATGATCAATCAGTTTGCATTGACTGCGAAACTATAACTGTCCGCCGATGAGGGACGCTAAATACTCGATGAGTTTTTCGGACAACGGACGTTGCAGCCATTGTTTCAAACTGATCCGTCGCTTGCGCGCGAGATTCGCCGCGCCGTGTCGGCATCGGTGATGTTTTCGGGTACACACTTAGCACTACACAAGCGGTTGCTGGGTAGTGCCGCAGGGATGGCAAGCAGGTATATCAACTGCATGTTTTCGCTACTTAATGAACATCTGCGTGTCGCCAGAAAATCGCGAATCGCATTACCATGAGTATTATTCTCGCCGCCCTGATTGTCGGAGCCTCGCTGCTAATGCGCGTAGACACCGCGTTCAGGATATTCGGCTACCCCGGTCTCGCCATTCTGCTTTTCCTTACAGCGGCCGCGGGAGGTTTTTGGCTGCTCATCAGTATATTTGTACAGGATCGCAGATGCGAGAAAACAGCCTTACATTGAACTGGGATCATTTCAATGAATGCACTTACTCTCCACATTCCAAATTGAATCTTGTGCTTGCTCGTATCACACATGGCGACTGAGCTAATTGGCTGGTTTGCCGCCACCATTCTCTTGGCAACCATCAGTCGTCAGGTCTATACGCAATGGCGCGAACGTAGCACGCAGGGGGTGTCGCGATGGCTTTTCATCGGCCAACTCGCAGCATCGAGCGGTTTTGTCTTATATAGCTGGTTGCTAGGAAACTGGGTGTTTGTGGCGACCAATGTACTGATTCTGGTCACCGCAGGCGTCGGACAATGGATCTATCTCTGCAACAAACGAAGTGAAGAAAGTGCCTCGGCGATACGCTCGAAATCAAAAACCATTCCCTCCGCCAGGCATTGAACACCGCCTTTCGTGCTTTTGCCTCGTGTTCGGCGCAAGCATCGCGCTCGCGCTCTTGGACTGATTGCTCGTGCACGTTTGATTGTAGTGCCATGCCCTCCCCACGGTAAGCTGTGCGAGATTACTTCCACTAATTTGACCCAGTCAGTAGATCGTCGGCCAATGCTTGCAATTTGTTTAGTGGTATATGCATTCCGGGCCGCCCATTGGCTATAGTCCTCGCTGCCCTGATTGCTATATCGTTAGCACAAACTGCGGGCGAAATATTAAAGCAATCCTTGATTGCACGGCGAACGTGAGACCTGACGTAAGTATCGTCGGGCATCTCTGCCAAATAGTCTAAATTGGACGACATTTTGCCTACCTTGCTCTAAAGAGCTGCACTACGGACCTACTTTAACCGGGTCAATGCCAGAACCACACTAATCGCATATTTTAGGCAACAAAAGATCCACCTCTAGAATGCAAGGAAGGATCATACGGTCCATCAAGACGAGGCTACTTGAATATTACCGATGAAGATAATGTGCAGGTTTAGGGGTGTCTGTGCATTGGCGTACATATCGACGCGACGGGCAACCGGAGCTTTGTAAGCCA
>VFLF01000627.1 GCA_009885185.1 Nitrosomonadales bacterium
CAATGGCAACATCGTTACAGATGCCGCCAGACGCGGGAGAATGGTGATCGGTGTCGCTATGATGATCAACCGTCGCGCCTTGGCTAACGGATAACGAGACTGCCGATTGCGCCGCCGCCACCGACAGCTTGCAACACGGCTGAAGGGTGGCAACTAGCCAGAACGCGAACCAGCCCAACAGCAGAAACACCCAAGCCACGTGTCGGCGCACCCCGGGCCTTCGTCCGGTCGAGGGGAGGTGTGCCTTATCGAAAACCTGCGTAGTCACGGCAGCGTCCACCTTCTTTCATCGCGTGACGTTAGGTTAGACCCGCCAGATGATCGCCGGCTTGATCTGGGTCAATCGGAATGATGCCAATTAACCTTGGCCTCGCGCGGCATTACTTGGCCATTTCGATCCCGGTCACGGTGTAAGCGCCACCGATCTTCTCCGCAGAAAACTTGACCTTGTCGCCGGCACTGAGTTTGTCGAGCATCGCCGGGTCTTTCACCTGAAACACCATGGTCATCGGCGGCATGTCGAGACTCGGAATGGGGCGTGCCGGATGGTGAGTTTTTTAGCGCCCATAACGCGCATAAGGGGCATAGCGTCCATCCTTCTGCACCAGGAGTACATCATAAGGGTCGGTTATCGCAGCTTCCATGCCGGGCGAACCGCGCGGCATGGCAGGCACGGCCAGCCCCAGCGCGCGCGGACGCTCGGCGAGCAGACGCTTTAACTCGCAGGACCAATTTAGCCAAGCGTAGCGATACTTCACCGTATCTCCATTGCTCCTGCTGCCGGGCAAAAACCCTGCGCGGGCACGCCCAGCGCGGCGTTGAACTTGCTCGACATGTTCTGAAAGGCGATCAATGCGGTGAGTTCTATGATCGCGTCGTCACTGAAATGCTGTTGCAGGCTTGCAATCAGCGCAGGATCGCAGTGCCGATTGCTGTCAGTCATGGCCTCGGCGTAATGCAGCGCCGCTTTTTCGCAGTCGTCGAATTGCGTCGAATCCGCAAACTGTGGCAATGCTGTGAGCTTTTCCTCACTAACATGGCGTTTGAGGCCGGTAGCGGAATTCAGGTCGACGCAGAATGCGCACCAGTTGATCTGCGACACCCGTACCTGAATCAGCGAGCGCAAGGCCGGTGGCAGGGGCGAGGATCGACGATCTAGTGCGACGTACATTGCTACCATCGCCAGAAATGCCCGTGGCGTGCGGCCCCACAGACGAGCAGGCTCCAGCTCGCGGCCATAGCGTCTGCGCTGTAGCCAGAATAACAGCCTTACGTACCAGGAATATCGTGTAGTAAGAGGCGTTTCGATGTGGCTCATGGTCCGCTCTCAGGGGGCGTGCCGATTGCGTGCCGCCTGCACGTTTAGCGTGGCGGTTCTGCCTAACTGCCAAGATCGCGCTTTTTCTGCTCGAACTCGTCCTTTTTGACCTCACCTCGCGCATAGCGTTCGCTGACGGACGTTGTTACTTGGCCAGTTCAATCCCGGTCACGGTGAAGGCGCCGCCGATTTTCTCGGCGGAGAATTTGATCTTGTCGCCAGCGCTGACCTTATCGAGCATCGCCGGGTCTTTCACCTGAAACACCATGGTCATTGCTGGCATGTCGAGGCTCGCGATAGGGCCGTGGCGCAGGGTGATTTTTTTGGCGTCTTTGTCTACCCTGCGTACTTCGCCGTCGGCAAGCGCCGCATCGGTTTTCGCTTGTGCGACGTGATGGGCGGTGTGATCCGTGGTGCTGACGGCGGGCTGTTGCGCATAGGCCGGAGTGGCTAACGTGGCGGTTATGAGTACTGCAAGTTTCAGATGTTTCATATGTGTTTCCTTGTTGTGGTTATCGGTATTTCGGTGGTGTTCATTTACGTCCGTAGCTGGCATAGGTGCTATAACGTCCATCCCCCCTAACAAGGAGTACATCATAAGGGTCGTACACATCCCCTTCCATGCCCGGCGAGCCGCGCGGCATGGCGGGCACGGCCAATCCCAGCGCGCGCGGACGCTCGACGAGCAGCCGTTTCAATTCGCGCGCGGGCACATGGCCTTCGACCACGTAACCCTCGATCACGCCGGTGTGACATGACGCGAGCGCATCGGGCATGCCGAAGCGGCGGCGATGCGCGCCCGGATCGGCTACGGCAATCTGCTTCACACGGAAGCCGTTGGCGCGCAGATGTTTGACCCACGCGCCGCAGCAGCCTCAGTCGGGGCTGTGATACACCTCGATGTCGCCTGCTGCAAACGCAGGGGCGGTTACGCAAAGCGCAATGCCGCCCAGCAGCAATTTCAGTGTATCGCGTCGTTGATTCATGTGGCTCTCCTTTACTTAACGATGATCTTGCCGACCATGCCGGCCTCGAAATGCCCCGGCATCAGGCAGCCGTAATAGAACTCACCGGCCTTGGTGAATTCCCACACCATCGGTGCCGTGCTGCCGGGTTTGACGTGCGCCATGTGCGGCTCGTCGTGCTCCATGTTGGGGTGCTTGCGCATGAGTTCGAGATGTTCTTTCAACTCTTTCATCGTGCCGAGTACCATTTCGTGCATCACCTTGCCGGAGTTCTTTGCCACGAAGCGCACAGTTTCGCCGCGCTTCACGGTGATTTCCATCGGCGCGTAGCGCATGGCATCGGACATGTCCACCGGGATGGTGCGGGTGACTTTTTTCGGATCGCCTTCGCGGCCGAAAACTTTTTCTTCTACCGTGGCTTTTTTCGCAGCGGGCTTTTTGGGATCGCCGTGCGCCCAAGCATTGCCTGACAGCAGGCCGCAGAGTAGTGTTACTGTAAGTATTTGTTTCATAATAGTTTTTCCTTTGTTAGGCAGTTTAATGTTTGTGTGAAACAGGTTTACGTGCGCGCAGATCGCCCGCCGCAGGTGTCGCGGCGGCGGGGGTGACAACTGAGGCAGGGCGCTGTGCAACGGGCGTTGTGCCTTTCCATTCGTAGGCCACCGTGCCCGCCGGATGCTTGAACCAGCCGGGGTCTTTGTAATCGTTACGCGCCAACCCCTCGCGCACTTTCACCACGGTGAACATGCCGCCCATTTCGAGTGGGCCGAAGGGGCCTTGGCCGGTCATCATTGGCAGGGTGTTATCAGGTATCTGCATTTCCATTTCGCCCATGTCGGCCATGCCGCGTTCGCCCATCACCATGTAATCAGGAATCAGTTTGATGATTTTTTCGGCGACGCCGCGATGATCGACGCCGATCATATTGGGCACCGTGTGGCCCATTGGGTTCATGGTGTGATGCGATTTGTGGCAATGGATTGCCCAGTCGCCGGGTTCATCCGCGACAAACTCGAATGCGCGCATTTGCCCGACGGCGACATCCACCGACACTTCGGGCCACTGTGCGCTTTTCGGCACCCAGCCGCCGTCCGTGCAGGTGACAGCGAAATCGTAGCCGTGCATGTGGATTGGATGATTGGTCATGGTGAGATTGCCGAAGCGAATGCGCACGCGGTCGCCTTTACGCACCACAAACGGCGCGATACCGGGAAACGCCCGCGAGTTCCAGCACCACAAATTAAAATCGGTCATGGTGGTGACTTTGGGCACGGCGGCCCCCGGCTCGATATCGAACGAGTTGATGAGAAATACAAAGTCCCGATCAACGCGATGCAGCGCCGGGTTTTTCGGATGCACAATAAACATGCCCATCATGCCCATCGCCATCTGCACCATTTCATCGGCGTGCGGGTGGTACATGAAGGTACCCGGGCGGCGCGCCTCGAACTCGTAGACGAACGTCTGTCCCGGC
>VFLF01000781.1 GCA_009885185.1 Nitrosomonadales bacterium
AGCCTGCATGGTGGCCGCTAACTCAGTTGGAGAGCTTCCGGTTGGTACTGCTCCTTCTTTCGCGAGATAGCTTGATACGGAAGGTTTTTTTAGGATCTTCACAATTTCGACGTTGAGCTTGCGGATAATTGGCGCCGGCGTGCCAATCGGCGCGACAAAGCCATACCAACTATCAATTGAGAAACCTGTAACGCCCGACTCTGCGACCGACGGCAACTCGGGAACAAGCGGCGAACGTTCCACAGTTGTCACCGCTAGTGCTTTTAACTTACCACTGCGTACATGTGGCATGCTCGCTGGTGCGCTCGGCACGCCAATTTGCACCTGTCCGCCGATAAGGTCGATAAGTGCAGGGCCACTGCCTCGGTATGGCACGTGCAGCATATTCGTCGCGGTAAGACTTTTAAAAAGTTCCATACCAAGGTGGGCGAACGAGCCGGTTCCTGTTGATGCGTAGTTTAGTTGGACGCCTTTCGTTTGCGCGAGAGTGATCAGCTCCTTGACGTTTTTTGCGCCAACAGATGGATGCACAACGAGCAGATATGGGCCGGAAGTTGCTTGGCTGATCGGTGCGTATACTTTGAGTAGGTCAAATGGCACTTTCGTGATGAAGGCTGCGTTGGTGATCTGGCTACCAGAGATCACCATCAGCGTATAGCCATCATTAGGTGCCTTTGCAGTCAGAGCTAATGCAATTGTCCCGCCGGCACCGCTCCGGTTATCCACCACGAAAGGACGTGACCACGCCTCGCCAAGCTGTTCCGCTACAACACGGGCGACGATGTCACTTCCCCCTCCGGGTTGAAATCCAGAAATGAGGCGAACGGGTTTCGTCGGGTAATCTTGAGCGTGAACTTGCAGGGGGGCAAAAAAAGTCAGTGCGCCTGCGAAGATTAGGTGATTCTTCATATTTCTCTTCACATGACAACAAGGTCAATAAATTCATGCATAGGCATCTTTAGGCGCAGCGTGTCAATTCTTCCATCCGCCGCCACGTCATTGCTGTAGTGATTGGCATCGAGTTCGCAGAAGATAATTCCGATGACGGCCATGTATTGTAAACAATGATCACGATCAGCAAAATTATGTAACGGCCCCCTTTCGTCGATCATCAAGATGCAGGCCTCATGTGTCCACAGCTCGATGCGCTCAATTTCATATAAACGGTCTTTGACTTGCGGATGTAGTTGAATGGCGGCATCAACTGCTGTTTGTGCGTGCAAAGCAACCAGATACGTTATCTTAAAAATCACGTTTTCAGTAATGAAAGTTTCGCGATTATCACCTTAGCTGTGGCTATATGGAGCTTTGCCCTCCCAAGCTTGGCCTTGGCGCTGCTGAGGTCAGCCATAACTTGGGAAGGATTTCGTCATTTTCTGCGACGCTTACGCTTGACGAGGACCGCCATACATGAGGCGCTTACCTTGAACATTTTTCAACAACAAGTCTGCGCGATCAACGTCCGTAAGTTTGCGCCCGTTGTAGCGGAAATCAAATTCCGTGCAATAGCGTTAAAGATGCTGCGAGCCAACATGATGATACGTGCCGATGATTCCGCGCTTCAACAAGCTGAAATAGCCCTCGATCGTATTCGTATGAATCGTGCCGCGCACGTAGCCCACTTCGCCTTTTATAATCATATAGCCGTTCACCGCGCCTCCGGCACAAGTAACCGAATGATTTCGGTCACATCAGGCAAGTTCTCCAAGTTACGGATAGACGCAATGGCTTGCTCTATATTCTTCGCAGGTATTTTCAGAGCGGAGAACGACACGCAATCCCTGAATTTAGCTTCGAGTAGCTCCTCACTCGCAGGGTGACGTGGATCACCTGGCACGCCATCCGCCTTACAGGAAAGGGTCTTTCCACTTTTCAGTTGAATTTCGACGGTTGGTCGGGAAAGTGCAGAGTGACCGCCGATTGGAAGCTCGTTCATGGGATCATCGCGGTAGCTAACCCTGTCCGCCATTGCCAACACGGCAGAATTTTGTAAGCCGTCTGCTGTGTAGTCGCGTAATGTAACGTTACCCTTTGCCATCATTATGGCGCTGGTAAAGGGTATGCTGAACTTGCCATCGATGGAAAGCTTGGGGCGACGCTTCAAATCCAGGGGCTCCGATAGCAACCGGGTGCCACCTGTGCCGCCAATAATCGTAATGGCTTCGACATCGGATGGGCTGATTTTATGTTGTTCCCGCAACTGCTTGATCGCGGCATTCGTGGCACGTGTGTAGCCGCAGGCGGGCCAGACCTTGAAGCCATGCAGACTGAGTAGCGGAAATTCTACTCCGAGGCCATCGAGCATAGCGTTCCAGTCGGGTTCGGTGCGCACGTAAGTTTTGAACAAGCCATATCTTCCTTCAATTACTTCTCTTGAACCCACGATGCCACGACGGGCGAGATCAGCCGCTAAGATAGAGCCTTGTCCAGAGAATCCGGCCTGCATAGAACGAAGATGTGTCGCAGCACCTACCGCCATTTGTCGACTGCCACTCATCTGAGTGAATGCTATTCCAAACGCGTTTTCAATCGTATCGCGGTCCTCACCATATAACCGTGCAGCGGTCGCTGTGCCGGAGACGAAACCAAACATCTGAGTCGGAAACCAGCCCTCGGTAATGGTCCAATCGGGGATGCGAATTCCCGAATTTAACCGAGTGTGAATATCGGTCCCCGCGGCAACTGCTGCGAGGAAGTCGCGACCGTTAACGCCGCGGAGCTGTTCAGCCACAGCGAAGGCGACTGGAATGGTGACAATGCTTACGTGTCCACCGGGGCCGACATCATCGTAGTCGACCATATGTCCAAGACTACCGTTGACAAATGCGGCCCACGGTGCTGGTGCTTTGCCACCATAGCCCCAGATGGTTGCAATCGGCTTGCCGCCAAACTCACTAACGTAATCGTGAACGATCTTAGCCTCCGGAGCGAGTGTTGTGGCTGCGATCGCGACGCCCACAGTGTCAAGCACGCACTGCTTGAGCAAAGTGACGAGTGGTTGCGGTAGATCTTCGTAACGAAGCGTTGCCGCGTGCTTAGCAAAGCTGGCGGTTGGGGCAAGGGTAGGGCTCATCGTCGCAATCCTAATCTGAACCAACGCCTGCAGCCTTTATGACCTTGCGCCACTTGTCTATTTCTACTGCAATGTGCTTTTGAAACGTGCTTGGATTGCTGCCGACAGGGTCCGCTCCGTCGGTAAGCAAGCGGGACTTCAATTCCCCTGACATTATGGCCTTACCCGCTTCGACCGAGAGGCGGTCAATGATCGCCCTCGGCGAGCCTCCGGGTGCGAGTAGCCCGTACCACGTGCTGGCTGAGTAGTTTTGAACACCTGCTTCGGCGACTGTTGGCGCGTTGGGCAGGGCTGTCGTACGCTTCGTTCCCGTGACGGCAAGTACGCGCAGCCGACCTTGATTCACGTGTGGTGTTGACGACAACACGCTCCCAAACGCGCAAGTGATTTGTCCGGCCACAACGTCGATTAGGGCCTGTCCAGCCCCCTTGTAAGGGATATGGGCAAGTTTTACGCCCGCTGCGGACTCGAATAGTGCTCCTGCGAGATGGCCCGAGCTGCCGTTCCCGCCTGAACCGAAGGTGAGTGTGGCGCGTTTACTGTTGGCGAGGGCTATGAAGTCCTTAACATTTTTAGCAGGAACCGAGGGGTGCACGACGAGCAAGAAAGGTGCCTCTGCCAGGAGCGAAACCGCGGCGAGGTCTTTTTGCGGATCAAATGGAAGTGAGATGTTCAGGCTTGGGTTGATCGAGTAACTGCTGGAAACGACTAGGATTGTGTAACCATCAGGCGGACTCTTGGCGACAGCGGCGGCGGCTATCGAGCCTGCGGCCCCTGTACGATTTTCGACGAGGAAGTTTTGCCCGAGGGTATCGGCTAACTTTGCTGCAACCATTCGACCGACAATATCTGTCGCACCGCCCGGTGCCTGTCCCACAATAAAGCGGACAACTTTGGACGGATAGGGCGCATCTTGTGCGCGCGCCGTACTTATTGATACCATCATCACGCTTACTGCTATGCACAAATGCTGGAATCGCGCAGCGTAATTGGTTGTTAGTTCGGAATAAATTTTCTCGTGCATGTTGGTACCTTCAGCCCTAAGCATTAGTTTTTTGCGTGTAGCGTTTGTGCGCAAGCTCGGGCAGGCCTCCAGCAGCAAAGATCTTCTCGATCATGGGCGGAAACTTGCGAAGCGGTACACTTGCGCCGGTTGCTCTGTTAAGAACGATGCCCTTAGGATAGTCCACATCCAAAGTTTCACCATCGTTCACAATGCCGGTAATGCCTGGTGCAATAAAAATTGGAATTGCGCGGGCAATACTGTTTCGGAAGAATAAACGCGCCACCGATTCAGCGACGATCGCAGCAATGCCGACTTCACGAAGTACGAGACCGGGACGACTCGATCCGCAGCCAAAATTGCGACCGGCAACCAGGAGGTCACCGCTTTTTACTTCCCTCGGAAATTCCGCACGATAGGCTTCCATCGTGTGCTGCATTAACTCTTCCATCGTTGGATAGCGGTAATACGGGTTGATTGCATCTGTCTCAATCGAATCGCCAAATTTCCATACACGCCCGCTGATTAAGCGCTCGAAATCATAGGCCATCGAGCACCTCTTTAGGGTTGACGATTTTTCCGGCCAATGCCGCAGCTGCTACGCTAAGCGGGCCGGCGAGATAGATTTCAGCTTTCATGCTGCCCTTGCGTCCTTTGAAATTGCGCGTGGTAGACGTAATGCATACTTCGCCATCGGAAAGAAATCCAACCTTAGGCTGGCACACTCCGCATCCCGGCGTAACGATTTGTGCGCCCGCTTCGAGTAGCGTTTCTATGTGGCCTGCCCTGACGCTCTGCAAGTAAACTTGCTGCGACGCTGGTGAAATTAGAAAGCGTACGCCTTTTGCTACTTTACGGCCTCTCAGCACCCGCGCGGCGATTTCGATGTCTTCGAGGCGACCATTCGCGCACGAGCCAATAATCGCTTGATCAATTGGTTGGCCCGCTACTTCGTCGATTGGAGCGACGTTGCCGAATTGATTCGGCTTGGCAACGACGAATGGCATCGTGTCAACATCCAGCACAATCTCCTTTTCGTACAGCGCCCCCGCATCAGCTGCAAGTGGCTCATAGGGTACATCCGTGCGGCATTTTAGGAATTCGCGCGTAATGTCGTCGAAAGGAAACATCGCTAGCTTTGCACCAACTTCAACCCCGTGTGCTGAGAGGCACATACGACTGTCGATCGACAGTGTCGGAACGAGCGATCCGCTGTATTCGATGGCGAGACTTCCTGCGAAATCGTCGATGTAGTTTGCCCGATCGGGCCGATCCGCCAGTCACCG
>VFLF01000555.1 GCA_009885185.1 Nitrosomonadales bacterium
CCGTTAAAGCCCTGCACTGCCTTGATGTAGCGATTACGCGCAACGGTGATGCGATTTTCGGTGCCATCAAGCTGCGCCTGCAGATCACGGAACACGCCGTCGGCTTTCAGTTGCGGGTAGTTTTCCGCCACCAGCAACAGGCGCGACAACGCGCCTGACATCTGCGCCTGCGCCGCCTGAAATTTGGCAAAGGCCGCAGGGTCGTTAATCAGTTCCGGCGTCGCCTGTATCGAACCCACCGACGCGCGTGCCTTGGTCACGCCCAAGAACACTTCTTTTTCCTGTGCCGCAAAACCTTCGACCACCTTCACCAGATTGGGAATCAGGTCGGCACGGCGTTTGTATTGGTTGAGCACTTCCGCCCACGCGGCGCTCACCTGCTCGTCGTTGGTCTGCAAGGTGTTATAGCCGCAGCCGCCCAACAGGCTGGCGGAAATCAAAATCAGTATCGTGGCAAAGCGTTTCATCATGGCGTTCTCCTCGTTCTTGTCGATTCGGACATGCGCATTCTATATGGTTTCGCCGGCGGCGTTATTCAAGCCCCGCAAGGTGTCAACCGCGAAGCAGAGGTCCTCCCACGCCCGCGCCTTTTCCTCCAGGCTGCGCAGCAGATAGGCCGGGTGATAAGTCACGATCAACGGTATACCGCGATATTGATGCACCTGGTTGCGCAGGCTGGCGACGCTGGCTTCGCGCGCCAGCAGATTGGTGGCGGCAACCTTGCCCAAGGCCACGATCAGCTTCGGCTTGATCAGGTCGATTTGCCGATGCAGGTAAGGCTCGCAGGCCAATGCCTCCTCCGGCGCCGGATTGAGATTGCCGGGCGGACGGCATTTTACCACATTGGCGATATAGACGTTTTCGCCGCGTTTGAGTTTGATCGCCGCCAGCATGCTGTCGAGCAGCTTGCCGGCCTGCCCGACGAACGGCTCACCCTGTGCATCCTCATCGGCGCCGGGGCCTTCACCCACGAACAGCCAGTCGGCGTTTTCGTCGCCGACACCGAACACTGTCTTGTTACGTTTGGCGTGCAATGCGCAGTGCGTGCATGCAGCCACGCTGGCCTTGATCTGCGTCCAGTCCATGCGCATGATCGCGCCACGCCGGTCGGATGTGTCTGTAGACGCGTCAACAGCGGACACAACCTCGGCCTCCACTGGCGCCCCGCGCAATTTCCATACCGGGTTCAGCCCCATTTCACGCAACATCAACTCGCGCCGCTCACTCATGGCGCGCCCGCCCACTCATAGGCCAGCACGATGGCGTCTTCACGTCCGTCCGCGGTACCATGCGCCGGATAGTAGCCTCGGCGCAGGCCGATTTCGCGAAAATCCGCTTGCGCATACAACGCGCGCGCCGCGACATTCGATGCACGCACTTCCAGAAACAGCTTGCTCACCTTCAAATCACGCGCGGCATCGACCACGCGACAGAGCAGTTCACGACCCAGGCCTCGACGCTGCCAAGCGGCGGCAATGCTCAGATTCAGCAAATGCGCCTCGCCCGCGCCCGTCTTCAACACCGCATACCCCACAATGACGCCATGCTGTTCCAGCACAAAACCATGGCTTTGCGCGGCAAGCGAGTCCGTGAAATTGCCGCGCGTCCACGGATGCGTGTAGATCACGTTCTCGATCGCCATCACGGCGTCGAGATCGCTGTCACTCATGCGCCGTAATCTCCGCGCGGCATCCAGTTGCGCGCTCACGTCAATCCCGTCAAATTCCGTTCGCTGGTTTTGAGCGCGACTTTGTTGCGCACATAGAGGGGTGCAGCCTGTTCGGCGGGCAGTCCGCCGCCCGCGGCAAACACCGGCGCACTTAACATCGCCACCTCGCGCGCGCGCGGACGCGCGGCCTCATCAATCCCCGTGAGCTGCCCGGCGTATCGGGCACGCAACTGTTCGCCATACACCGCGAACCCGTTGCCGCACGCACGCCAATCGCCGCCGGGCAACAACGGCACCTCCCCCGGCGCGTACACGCCCGGCTCAAGCACGGCGCGCCAGCCATCAGCCTGCTTTTCGTAGGCCGCGTGATACACCTCGTTCATGCGCGCGTCGATGCAGCACACCACGCGCGCGGCTCCCGCGGGTTGCGACTGCGCCAACGCCATCAAGGTGCCGACACCGGCTACCGGTTTGTTCGCCCCCAGCGCCATCCCTTGCACCACGCCACAAGCCACCCGCAGCCCGGTAAAGGAACCGGGCCCCGCACCGTAGGCGATGCCGTCCATCCGCGATAGCGTGCTGCCGGACGCATTCAGCAGCTCATGCACCATGTCGATCAGCATGCCCGATTGCCGTTGTTCCGCCGGCATTTCGCGTTCATCAATATGACCGTCGCGCCAAAGCGCCGCAGAACAATAATCACCGGAGGTTTCCACCGCAAGAATATTCAAAGTAAACCCTTGTCTATCGCGCAATTCTAGCCGATTTTCCCACAACAGGGCCGGGCTGGGATTCCGCTACTATCCGTTACCATTGGACCTTTGGAAAAGTCATCATGCGCGAATACAAAATAGCCGCCATCCCCGGCGATGGCATCGGTGTGGAAGTCATCGCCGCCGGCCTCAAAGTGCTCGAAGTTCTCGCCCAACGTGAGCGCGGCTTCAAGCTTCACGTCGAGCATTTTCCCTGGAGCAGCGACTACTACAAGAAACACGGCTTCTATATTCCGGCGGGCGGACTTGACGAGCTGAAACAGTGTGACGCCATATTTTTCGGCGCCGTCGGCGCACCCGATGTGCCTGATCACGTGTCGCTGTGGGGACTGCGGCTGCCGATTTGTCAGGGCTTCGACCAATACGCCAATGTGCGTCCGGCGCGCGTACTACCCGGGATTACCAGCCCGCTGCGCGAAGGTCAGAATATCGACTGGGTGATCATCCGCGAAAATACCGAGGGCGAATATTCCGGCAGCGGCGGGCGCGCCCATCGCGGACTGCCGGAAGAAGTGGCGACCGAGGTTTCCATCTTCACACGCACCGGTGTCGCACGTATCCACAAATTTGCGTTCGAGCTCGCACGCAAGCGCCCGCGCAAGCACCTCACGCTGGTCACAAAGTCCAATGCGCAGCGTCACGGCATGGTGATGTGGGACGAAATTTTTTACGAAGTGGCGAAAGATTATCCCGAGGTGGAAACCCAGCGCATTCTGGTCGATGCCGTCACCACCAACATGGTACTCAAGCCGTGGTCGTTGGATACTCTCGTTGCTTCCAATCTGCACGCCGATATTTTGTCCGATCTCGCCGCCGCGCTCACCGGCAGCCTTGGCATTGCGCCAACCGCGAACCTGAATCCGGAGCGCCGCTTCCCGTCGATGTTCGAACCGATACACGGCTCGGCTTTTGATATCACCGGCAAGGGCATCGCCAATCCGGTGGCCACTTTCTGGACGGCCTCAATGATGCTGGAACATTTGGGCGAGAAAGAAGCCTCCATGCGCTTGATGGCGGCAGTCGAAAAAGTCACCGCGCAAAAGCTGTATACACCGGACCTCGGCGGCGAAGCCACCACCGCCATCGTTACCGAGGCGGTTTGTAACCTGTTGTAATAAAATGATAATCGCGAAGGTCGCCATACGGCTGTTCCCTGTTACAATATTTGTATCGCGTGAATTCAGTGCGCAATGCGTAATGTGACGATCGAGTATTCTCTGTGCCACAACACCGTAACAGGGTAAGAATGCACATCGCGGGAATCGCACCGGGGGAAAACGCTTGAAGCAGTTATTAACCGTACTGGAAGCGCTGGTGACCGTGGTTCTGGTGCTGGTTGCCATTGCGGGCATCAGCTATCGCGCCTTCCGGGAGGGCGGCTGGCTATCACAGGGATTCGGAAAAATTGCCGATGCCTATATGAACTTCCCGCTCATCGCGCTTGCAGTCACCGTTGCGGCATTTTTCGCTTTTCGCGCATGGCAAGCTCGCAAAATACGCGGTACGCGCCACCGCTACTTTGATTACCTCATCTATGTACTGATGGCCGTGGGCATCTATTTTATCGGCCACTACGCGCTGACCGGCGAGTACTGATCCGCTACAGCGCCACTACAGCGTTTCAACCCTGACCGGAAACAACGCCGGCAGATCATCGACTTCCATCACGTGATAGGCGCTGAAACGATACGCCGGCCCGGTCACCACTTCCGGCGGCGTGAACGGAAACGCCAGGTTGCCGCCGGTGGAAATGCGTCCCGGAAAGCCGTGGTGCAATAAAAACTGCTTGAACACCGTGGCCACGGATTTCGCCGCCTCGGCGGTCTGCGCGATGATCTCCACCATCACGAACACTTCGCGCGGCATCGTCGCCGGCGGTGATGGCCAGTTGAACACGCCGTCGATACCGTAGACACGGTGATAGACCTCGAATTTTTCCGTCACCGTTTTTGCCGTTAACTCACGCACGGTTTTTTCCACGGCAGGCAGAATTTCCTTCATCGCGGCAATCGCCCGCGGGTCGGCGCAGCCAGCCAGCATCAGCGCGCGTTCGCCCACCTTGGCCGAGCCCTCGATTTTAACGGTGAACTGCGTCGCCGGCTCCCAGCGCGCACCGGCGATGCGGCAGCGGTGCGCGTCAAGCTGCTCGTAGCGCGCCGTATCCACGTGCAGCGTGCCTTCGGGTTCGTACACGCGATACGGGTCGCCCTGCTCATACAGGCTGTGCGCTGCCACCGACATCGGCGAGGCATTGCGTATCGGGTTCATGCTGTCCACGATAAAACTGCCTTCACCTTGCGCATCCAGCGTGCCCAGCAGCGCATCGCGTCCGCCCGGCGTGGTGCAAAGGGAAGCGCACTCGACGATTTTCGCCATGTGCATCGCCGGGCCGAGCGGATAACCGAGCATGCCGGGTATCGCCGCGTACACCGCCGTATCACACGCGCGCCCCGCGATCACCACGTCCGCGCCCGCGCTCAACGCGCGCTGAAAGGCCTCGATGCCCATCTGCCCAACCAGTTGCGTGGAGGCATCGACATCGGCCTCGGTGAGATCGGCGATTGCACCCAACGACTTGACCTTGCCTGCGCAGATCGCCTGTTTAACCACCTCGCGCGGCATGTCGGCGCGTATCGATGCCAGATTGAAATGCAACCCTTCCGTACGCGCAATATCGCGCACCATGGCGAGCACCGCATCCAGATGCGGTGACGCGCCCGCGCACCCCGCCGTGCCGATAATCAATGGCACGCCGATCGAACGCGCGCCGCGCAGCACGGTGGCGAGGTCGCCGCGCGTTTGCGCGTCGCTGGTGGCGATGTTGCCGCTGCCCAGGTAATACGGACCGGGATCAATCGATCCCATGTCGCAGCCGATGAAATGCGGCCCGCGTTTGACGCCTTCGTTAAACGCGGCCTCCGGGACGCCGTAACCAAGCTGGCCGGAGGCGGACAATACTTTCAGCGGCGCCAGTCCGTTGGTGGTGGTCACTTCCGCGCGCAGTTTTTCGATCGCGTTCATAGGTCCAGCTCCAATAGCGGCGTGTGTTGTTGCGCACCGTACACATCGCGGTCGCCGGGATTGCCCGCGACAATGGTGCGATCCATTGCGATCTTGATCGCCATCGCAGGCGGATACGGAATCAACTCCACCTGATCGGCGCGCAAGCCATACAGCGGCGCAATCGCCGCCGGTTGCAACGCGGGTGAATTCAGCGCAAGCCGGTAACCCGCTTCGTCGTTAAACAATAAATCCAGCGTCAACGTGGTCGGCCCGGCGTTTTTGCTGCGAATCACGCGCGCAATATCGATGAGTTTCATATTTACGTAATTACTTGTTTATAAACACAATATTGATTTATTGTCCACCAGCGTCTGAATCTCCGCGGCGTTGTAGCCGAGCGCGCACAGCACTTCGTGCGTGTGTTCCCCGACTTTCGGAATATCCAGCCGCGTGGTGAGCCGCGCGCCGTTCATTTCCACCGGCAGGCCCGGCACCTTGGTCTTGATGCCGCTGTGCGGCATGGTCACTGGCACCAACCCGCCGTCTGCATTCAAATGCGGATCGTCGAATAAATCCTCCGGCCTGGCTATCGGTGCAAACGGCAAACCGAGTTCATCGCACTTGGCCATCAAATCCTGCTTGCTCATGCGGCTGAAAATATCGGTGACGATGGGCAGGATGCGCGGGCGCGCTTCCACGCGTTGCGGATTGGTTTTAAGCGCGGGGTCATCAAGCAGGTGTTTGAGATTAAACGCATCGCAAAATACCTTCCACTGCGTGTCGGTGACCACGCCCACGAACAGCAGTTGTGCGTCGCTGGTTTTGAAGTTGTCGTAGAGCGCCCAAGCGCGGATGCGGTCGGGCATGGGCTTCACAGGCTGGCCGGTGGCAAAGCCTTCGAGCATGTGCTGGCCCATGAGAAAGGCGCAACTTTCATAAAGCGCGCTTTGCACGTGCTGGCCCTGGCCCGTGGCCTTGCGCTGATGCAGCGCGCCAAGTATCGCGATCACGGCGAACATACCGCCCATCACGTCGATCACCGATGCGCCCGCGCGCAGCGGGCCGTGGCGCCCGCCGGTCATGTAGGCGAGCCCGCCCATCATCTGCACCACTTCGTCGAGCCCGGTGCGATGATCGTACGGGCCGCGCAAAAAGCCTTTGAGCGAACAGTAAATGAGTTCCGGTTTCAGCTTGCGCAAGGCTTGTTCACCGAAGCCGAGTTTATCCATCGCACCGGGACGGAAGTTTTCGGTGACGACATCGGCGCTCGCGATCAATTTCATCACCGCTTCGCGCCCCGCTGGCGATTTAAGGTCAACCGCGAAACTTTTTTTGTTGCGGTTATAGGTCGGAAAAAACCCCGCACCGGATGCGGTGAGCTTGCGCGTGTGGTCTCCGTCGATGGGTTCTACCTTGATGACCTCCGCGCCCATGTCCGCCAGCACCAGCCCGCAGGTCGGCCCCATCACCACGTGGCAAAACTCCACGACACGCAGCCCCTCCAGCGCCAAACCCTGGTTCATTTTTGCTCCAGCAGTTGCGCGAGTTCGACTTCGCGCGTCTCTTTCAGCTTGAAGGTCGGATCGGCGCGGACGATTTTCTCTGTCCACGCATGAATCTCGGCATCGGATTTCGAGAAATCCATCGGATCGCCGTGGGGTTGTGCCACATGCCACGGCGTATCCATGTAAACCTCGCAATAATTGCCCTCGGGATCGGGGAAGTAAATCGACCACGCATTGCCGTGGCTGGTCTGGCGCAGGGTAAGTCCGCGCGCCTTCACC
>VFLF01000860.1 GCA_009885185.1 Nitrosomonadales bacterium
AGACACACTTCGCAGGCGACCATGCCCTCATGGGGAATTAATTGGGTATCGTCCATTACGGCATCCATGACAAAAAAGTCCGGCGCTAAAAAAGGGAAGGAAACAGCGTGTGACCCGCCCAACCCTTTACGTCCAGCCCACGCCCAGCATCAGCACGATCAACCCCAGCGCCGCCGCCTGAAACCCCACCCGCCACATCATCCAGTGAACGCTGTCGATATGTGCCACCGCACCGTCATGCGCCATCGCAACCACCCCTGCCGCGAGAGAAAACATCGCTGCGCCTACCGCTATCAAGATCAGAACCGTTAATGCACTCATATCGTCCTCCTGCTTGAAGGGTGAGGGCCGGGAGCTGTCCTGCGTACTTGCGCGCTCCCGCGGGCGATTTCCTGTTGCTGGCCCTAATTACCCTCACTGATTGCAAACTACGCCGATTCCCGTGAGTTGCATTGATGCAGATCAAACGAAACATAAATCCGCTTGCTCACACGGCAGACGGATCACATTCCCCGCGCGCCCAACACACGCAGTTGAGCCAGCCACACACCGCGCACGGCGTTGTCCGGCGTCTCCACCGTGCCGATCCACACATCGAGCGTAAAGGGGTAACAAACTTGACCCATATCAATTCGACGGCGTCGCGCCGATGCACACTCGGCGTGCAACAACACGGAGACAAATCATGCTACGCACTCTCATTGCGATTAGCGGTCTGCTTGCCGCAACCTTATCAGCCGCCACGGCTCTGGCAGCGGACGTGACCTACCGCAAGGACATTCGCCCGTTATGGATAAATCAATGCGCGGAATGCCATGGCGAAAGCGCGCCTTATTTCGGCGACTTCGAAGCAAACAAAAAGGCATTCGAAGCCAAAGGCGAAGGGCCGCGTATGGACACCTACGCCGACCTGATATTTTTTGTGGGTTGGCCCGACACCGGCGCGCTGATGCGCCGCCTGGATGACGGCAAAACCGCCGCCGACGGCAAACCGGGAAACATGTATCGCTACCTCGGCGGCGGCACCGAAGAGCGCCAGAAGAACCTGAACCTGTTCAGGGAATGGGTGGGTACGGACGCATGGAAACACAACCGCTGGGAAGCGCGCGGCAAAGTGCCCGCGATTACCAAGGAAGACATGGACAAGATCAAAGTAAAATATTAGACAGCGCGTTATCGCATTGCGCGCGAGACACGCGCCGCGCGCCACCACAAGAACAACACGCAGATGGCGCTGGCGACAATGAAAATAAACGGTACTGCTCACAACCAGTGTATGTACATACCCCAGCCTTGCCACCAACCCATCGTCCACTCAGGGCAGTGCAGATCGTCTTTTCTTGCCGGGCATCAACGATAGACCATCACCGGAATCTTGGTATGCGACAACACGCGCGTGGTCTCGCTGCCGACGAAAAGCTGCTTCACCCCGCCATGACCATGCGACCCCATGGCGATCACATCGCACCCGTGCTTGTTCGCCGCGTCGATAATTGCCTCATAAGGCGCATCGCCGAAGACATGCAGCGCCGCGCATTCGACGCCGCCTTTTTGAGCATCCGCACAGATGGCGTCCAGCGCCGGCTTGGCACGCTGCATCATCTGCTCCTCCCAGCGCTCGTTGACGATGCTTGACGTCGGCACCACGAAACCGTCCTGCTGCATCTGCCGGTAGGTGGGTGAAACCATGATCGCCGTCATTTTGGCCTTGCATAACTTAGCCAGTTCAACAGCCTGATGCGCCGCATTGATGGATAACTCGCTGCCGTCCGTGGGAACCAGAATATGTGAATACATGATGCTCCCTTTCAATTAATTTTGATTGATCGTTTTGGCCTATACGGGTTTAGTGCGTCCTCAGTGCATCATCTCCCTGCCGCCGATCACCTGCTGCAACGCATCAGGCTTCAGGATACGGATATGCCGGTTCTCGACAGTGACTACGCCGGCGCTTTTCATGCGCGACAGGCAGCGGCTGACGGTTTCCAGCGTAAGGCCGAGGTAGTTGCCGATTTCCTCGCGCGCCATCGGCAGGGTGAACTCAAACGGCGAGTAACCGCGCGCCTTGAAGCGTTGCGATATGTTGACCAGAAACGCCGCCACGCGCTCGTCGGCCTGCATGCGCCCCAGCAGCAGCATGATGCCCTGATCGCGCACTATTTCGCGCGCCAACAGCCGCTGCACATAGGTTTGCAGATGCTCGACGCGCAGGCTCAAGCGCGTGAGCTGCGAAAACGGAATCGCGCAGACGAAGGTGTCTTCCAGCGCGATCGCCTCGCTCGGATGCGTCGGGGAACTGATCGCGTCCACCCCCAGCACGTCGCCGGCCAGATGAAACCCCGTGATCTGCTCGCGGCCGTCATCAATCAGCACCGCGCTCTTCAATGAGCCGGTCTTGACGAAATACAGATTATTGAAGGTTTCTCCGGAGCGATACAGCGCCTGTCCTGCACGCAGCCGCTTGTGCTGGAAAATCAGCGAGGTGAAATCCTGACGATCCTTGCCCTCCAGACCTTCGGGCATGCACACGCCGTTCAATGCACAGTGCTCGCAGGAATTCCTCGCGGGCGCAGCGTCGTCAACCACCCGCAGGCGCGGGGCAAATCCGCCGAGGTGCGCAGCATTGACGGCAGGGATGCGAAGCGGCGTGGCAACTGTCATGATGATTCTCCCGTTGGATGTGGTGTGATGTGACGGCCCCACTGTAGGGGCGCCGCGCATCACGTGGTATCAGTGGCGGCTGAAACCGCTATCGGGATATGCCGCGACGGCGTGTAGGCGCTTTCCTATTCCGCTGCGGCATGACTCGCAGACGGGGATGTATAACTATTTGTTTAAAAACAAATACTTAGAGCGCCTAACATATATGTCGCGTCTGGCAGCACCACTCGCGCGGTCATTCCGGCGTCAGCCGGAATCCAGATCCCGGCGGGACTCAGGAGAGACCTTCGCCGCATGCACTCCATTTTCGGACAATGCCCGTTTAAACGGCCTATTGTGCCGCACTCACTACTTCCGAAGTCGGGAGGGCACTTCTCTTGCGATGCGCGCCGTCGCCGTGCAGGCTAAGCGTTGTTGACAGTATTTTCCGAGTCGAGCAAACGATCATATTCTCGCTTCACGACCGCATAGCACTCGCATGCCTGTGCTTCGAGCCGGTAGCGATCCGGTACGGCAATGTGGCCACGTCGGTAATGGATCAGTCCTGCTTTTTGCAGCTTGCCAGCGGCCCCGGTAACGCTTTCGCGTCGCACACCCAGCATATGGGCGATCAACTCCTGCGTCATCGTCAATTCGTTCGAGGGCAACCGGTCGAGGCATAACAAGATCCAGCGGCAGAGTTGCTGTTCCTGCGAATG
>VFLF01000655.1 GCA_009885185.1 Nitrosomonadales bacterium
CGCCGCGAAGTTGGGATGCGAACAGATTACGTTGGGGCCGGTCGCGATCTGATTGATAGGGGCAAAGGATTTTTCCGCATCGAAGGGCACCTTATGCACCGCCGGATTGATGGTGTATGAGGTGGATACGATCAGCAGCGTATGGCCGTCGGCGGGCGCGCGCGCGGCGAGTTCGGTTCCAATGATGCCATCGGCGCCGGGCCGGTTATCCACGATGGTCTGATGCGGCATGCGCTCACCCATCTTGCGCGCCAGAAACCGCGCAAGAATGTCATTGCTGCCGCCCGGCGGGAACGGCACGATCAGGCGGATCGGCTTGGCGGGGAAGCGGCCGGCATCCGGCGTTTGCGCCGCGACCGTGCCCGCGGCTGCTAAACAAAGTAGCGCCAGCAAACAAGCAGGCATCGAGCATTGCAGCCGGTCAATTCGCGCATTCATGGTTTTCCTCCGGGCGTTTCCCGTCATTTAAGTTCAGTGTAGATCGCGCCTCGTTGCGCTGTCAATTCATCTAGATCATTTGACAGACGCAAGCGGGCGGCGATAGCATCGGCGTCATGTCTGTTCGTTCCGTTCCCAGCAGCCGCTTCGATTTTTCGCCGCACCTCCCGAACGTTCGCGGCGGCGACGTGGTGACGTGGTTGCAGGGCACCGGCGAGCCGCTGGGGCTGACCCAACGCCTTGCTGCGCAGCGGCACGAGTTGCCGCCGCTCGAAGTATTCATCGGCATGCTGTCGAGCCAGACGCTGAAACCGGAGCACGCCGACCGCTTTCGCTTTCGCGGCTTGAACGGCGCGGGCACTGCGCGCACGCTCACCGCCGCGAACCTGCTGGCCATTGTGCCCGCGCATGTGTCCGCCGTGCCGTCGTTGATCCGCTCGGGCGCGATCCGCGTTGACGTGCTGCTGCTGCGCGTGCGCCCGCATCCGACGCCAGGGTTTTACAGCGCGGGCGTGATGGTGGATTTTCTGCCCGCCATGGTGCGGGCGGCGCGTTGCGTGATCGCCGAAATCGACGAACGCCTTCCGCTTACCGCGCACGATGCGCTTGTCGCCGCCGAAGACATCGATGTGTTCACCGAATGCGACGCGGACGAGGTGCTGATGCCCGATCCGGAGCCGACGGCGATCGACATGCGTATTGCCGCGCATGTCGCGGCGCTGATTCCCGATGGCGCGACCCTTCAGGTCGGCGTTGGCGGTTTGCCGGTGGCGGTGTGCCGGGCGCTGGCGCATCACCGCAATCTCGGCATACACAGCGGGGTAATCTCGGACATCGTGGTTGATCTGGTGGAAAAAGGCGTCATCACCCCCGCGCGCCGCATCGTCACCGGCGGGCTGTTCGGTACGCGCTGTCTGATGAATTTCGCCGACGGCAACGACCTGATCGAAATGCGTTCGTCCGATTACACGCATAACCAGCGGGTGCTGGCGGGGCTGCCGAATTTGTACTCGGTCAACTCCGGCGTCGAGGTGGATCTCACCGGCAACGTGAATTCCGAAATTGCGGCGGGGCGCTATCTGGGCGCGGTCGGCGGGCAGGCCGATTTTGTGCGCGGCGCGGTGGCTTCCAGCGGCGGGCGTTCGATCATGGCGCTGCCGTCCGCCACGCCCGACGGCAAGCACTCGCGCATTGTCTCGTCGCTCGAAGGCCGGCCGGTTACCACCACGCGCGCCGACATTGATATCGTGGTCACCGAATACGGCGTCGCCGATTTGCGCGGGCGCTCGTTCAGCGAGCGCGCCGAACGCCTGCGCGCCATAGCCCATCCCGATTTCCGTGACCGGCTTCAACTACAGTAGGAACCAGCATGCAAGCAGACTCAGGCATCGTCGTGGACAAAGGTACGAATGGCGCGGAGGGCATTGTGCAGATACGCCTGAATCGCCCCGACCGGCTCAATGCGCTCGGCGTGGACATGACGGACGCGCTGCTGGCGGCGATTACCGATGCGGCCAGCAGTCATGCGCGCGTGATTGTGATACGCGGCACGGGCCGTGCGTTTTGCGTGGGGGCAGACCTCAAAGAGCGCCGCACGATGGAGGAAGCGGCGCGCGTCAAACACAATCGCGCGATCAACGCGGCGGTGGATGCGCTGGGCGCGGCGCCGATGCCGACCGTCTGCGCCATCAACGGGCTGGCGCTGGGCGGCGGCTGCGAAATCGCACTGGCCTGTGATCTGCGCTACGCGGCGCAAGACGCGCAAATCGGTCTTACCGAGGCGCGCATCGGCGCGATCCCCGGCGCGGGCGGCACGCAGCGCATGCCGCGCGCCGTCGGCGCCCTGCGCGCGCTCGAACTCATCCTCACCGGCGAACCCATCACCGGCCAACGCGCCGCCGACATCGGCCTTGTCAACGCCGCCGTCGCCGCGGACCAGCTCGACGCGCATGTGACGCGCATCGCCGCGGTGCTGGCATCGCGTTCGCCGTCCGGCGCGCGCACCGCCAAGCGACTGATTTATGGCGGCCTTGAAACAACGCTGGCCGAAGGGTTGAAGCAAGAAGCCAGTGCCCTGCGTGATATCTTGACTTCGGCCGATTACGCCGAAGGCCTCGCCGCGTTCGCGGAAAAGCGGCCGCCGCATTTTGGCGAAAGTGATACCA
Organism: Nitrosomonadales bacterium; assembly: GCA_009885185.1. The sequence continues at coordinate 2,604 of VFLF01000655.1, forward strand.
GATGAGCGCCCATCGCAGCAAAGCCGAGCACGTCGCGCAGCAGTTGCTCGATCGCATCATCGCCGCCAAGCTAAAGCCCGGCAGCAGCTTCGCTACCGAAGCCGAGCTGCTGCCGCAGTTCAGCGTGAGCCGGCCGACGTTGCGCGAGGGCCTGAAGCTGCTTGAGTCCCAGGGCGTGCTTGAACGCCGCCCCGGCCCCGGCGGCGGCATTATCCTGCGCGAGCCGAGCATCGACCTGCTGGCGCATGGGCTGTCGGTGTACCTGCGCCTGCACGAGGTGCCGTTCTCGACCGTGCTCAAGGCGCGCGAAGTGATCGAACCCGCGCTCGCCTACGAGGCGGCCCTCAACGGAACCGACGAACATTTCGCCGAACTGGAGGCATCGATCACGCGCATGAAGGCGCTGGATGCGCCGCGCGATCAGGCGGCGTTCCTCGAAGAGAACCGCATGTTTCACAGCATCATCGCGCGCGCGGGCGGCAACAAGGTGCTGGAAGTATTCTGGAACACCATCAGCATCCTCGCCGCCGGCGAGCATCACGGCATCCGCTATTCGGTCGGCAATCAGACGCATGTGGTGAAAGCGCACCAACGCGTCCTTGACGCCTGCCGCCGTCGCGACGGCGCCGCCGCCGCCGCCGAGATGGAAAGCCATGTGGGCGCGCTTGAAAACCTGGTGCGCCAGCGGTATCAGCATTTATTGAAACACCCGACCAGCGTCTTTGAGCGGCCCGGTCGCTTGAGGGCTTAACGCAATTGCGTAAACCAACAGGAGCTTTTTTATGATGCACTTTGAACTGACCCAAGAGCAACGCAGCATGGTCAACACCGTGCGCGAGCTGACGCAGGAAGTATTCAAGCCCAACGCGCTGAAATACATGGACGGCACCTTCCCCTGGGATAACTTCCGCGAGCTGGCGAAAATCGGCGTGCTCGGCATGGCGATCCCGGAGGAGTACGGCGGGCTGGGCCTGCCGGTGCTCGACACCGCGCTGGTGCTCGAAGAAGTCTCGAAGGGCTGTTATGTGACGGCGATGGACCTGATGGGCGAAGTCGGCACACAGGCGCGCATCATTGCCACTTACGCGCCGGAGAGCATCAAACGCCGGCTGCTGCCGGGGGTGTGTACCTCGGAGGTCATCCTCGCCATCTGCATGACCGAACCCCACGCCGGAACGGATGTCGGCAACTACCGCACCAACACGGAGATCAAAGGCGACAAGATCATCCTGAACGGCGTCAAAACGCTGATTAGCCGTGTTGACGAAGCGCAAGCTTTCGTGGTCTTTACCCGCGTGAACAAACTGCCGGGGATAGGCGGCATCGGTTGCGTGCTGATCGAACGAGGCACGCCCGGCTTCGAATGCACCGCGCGTTATCACACCATGGGCGGCGAAAATCTGGCGGAGATTCGCTTTGATAACTGCGAGTTGCCGCTGGAAAACCTGATTCTCAAGGAAGGCGGCTTTCGCAAGATGATCAGCGCATTCAACACGCAGCGCTGCCTGAACCCCAGCGTGTCGCTGGGCCTTGCCGAAGGCGCGTTCGAGGAAGCCGTTAAGTACGCCCGCGACCGCAGCGCCTTCGGACGGCCGATCGGCGAGTTTCAGGCGATGCGTCACAAGCTGGCGGAAATGTATCGCGACATCGAAGCCAGCCGCTCGGTGCTGTATCGCGCGGCGGCATCGGCGAATCCGTTTCCCGATCCGTATCTGGCCGCCGTGGCGAAAATCACCGTGAACGAAATGTCGCTGCGGGTGACCAGTGATGCGATTCAGGTACACGGCGGTTATGGTTTCACCGACGAATTCCCGGTGTCGCGCTTTTATCGCGGGGCGCGTTACGGCACGCTGGGCGGCGGCACCACCGAGACGCTGAAAGACCTCGTCGGCAAGAAAATCATGAAGGATTTTCCCATCGACGGGTTCCTCGGCATGGGCAATTTTTAGCGCGCGGATCAGAATATGCGATCCCTGCTTTTTGTACCGGGCGACGACGAACGCAAAATCGCCAAGGGCCTTGCTTGCGCGGCGGACGCGCTGATTCTTGATCTTGAAGACTCGGTGGCGCCGCAACGCAAGGACAGCGCGCGCGCGATCTGTGCCGCGACGCTCGCGGCTGGTGCGCGCATGAAACTGTTCGTGCGCATTAACGCGCTCGACACGCCTGCCGCGTTGCTTGATCTGGCCGCGGTGGTCAAGGCGCGCCCGTTCGGCATCATGCTGCCGAAATGCCGCGGCGGAGACGACGCGCGGCTGTTGTCGCACTACCTCACCGCGCTCGAAGCGCGAGACGGCGTGCCCGCGGGAGATATCCGCATACTGCCGATCGTTACCGAAACCGGCGGCGCGATGTTTGGCCTTGGCAGTTACGACAATCCGCCGATTCCGCGACTCTGCGGCATGTTGTGGGGCGGCGAAGACCTCGCAGCAGACTTGGGCGCTATCACCAACCGCGACGAAGACGGACGCTACGCCGCGCCCTATCTGCTGGCGCGTTCGCTCTGCCTGTTCGCGGCGGCTTCGTCCTCCGTCATCGCGGTCGATGCGGTCTACACCAACTTTCGCGATTCCGTCGGTTTGAAAAAAGAAGCGGTCGAGGGGCTACGCAGCGGCTTCTCGGCGAAAGCGGCCATCCATCCCGATCAGGTCGGCATCATCAACGAGGCTTTCACCCCGTCGGCGGCGGATGTCGAGGCGGCGCGGCGGGTGATCGCCGCGTTCGATGCGTCGCCTGGCGCGGGCGTGGTGTCGGTGGACGGTAAAATGCTCGACCGGCCGCACTACCGCACCGCACAGCGGGTGCTGGCGCGCGCGGTCGCCTAGCCCTTCACATTCAATCGCGTTCAATCCCATTCAAGAGTTCCGGAGGCAGTTTGTCCACCCATCAACCAACAACCAGCAACACCATGGAAACACAATACCCGCTGTCGGGCATCACGGTCATCGACCTGTCGCACATCTATGCCGGCCCCTATGCCACGTTTCTGATGGCGATGGCGGGCGCGACCGTCATCAAGGTCGAGCCGCTGGAGGGGGAGAACCTGCGCAGCCGCGGCGACATGGGCGGGGCCGACATGCCGTTCGCCATGCTCAACTCCAACAAGCAGCCGGTCACGCTCAATCTCAAATCGGAAAAAGGCCTCGCGCTGTTCCGCGAGATGGTGGCGCGCGCCGATATCCTGGTGGAAAATTTCGCGCCGGGCGTCACCGACCGCCTCGGCATCGGTGCGGCGGATTTGCATAAGGTCAACCCGCGGCTGATTTACGGCTCAAGCTCGGGCTATGGAAAATCCGGCCCCTATCGCGACTATCCCGCGATGGATCTGGTGATGCAGGCGATGTGCGGCATCATGGATTCGACGGGTTTCGCGGATCAGCCACCGGTCAAATCCGGCGCGGCGATGTGCGATTTCAGCGCGGGCGTTCATCTGTATGCCGCGGTTATAACCGCCCTGTATGAGCGCGAGCGCACCGGCAAGGGCCGGGTGGTCGAAATCTCGATGCAGGACGCGAACTATGCGGCCATGGCCTCGAACCTCGGCATGCTTCACGCGCGCGGCGCAGCCGCCCCCGCGCGCACCGGCAACCGCCACGCGGGGCTGGGCATTTCGCCTTATAACGCCTACGCCACACGGGACGGTTACGTGGTGCTCAACGCGCCGGCCGACCATCATTTCCGCGCGATACTCGATGTCATGGGCCGCGCGAACCTCAAGACCGATCCGCGCTTTATCACGCGCTCGACGCGCGTCGCCAACATGGCGGCGGTGGACGAACTGATCGAAAGCTGGACCAGGACGCTGACCAAGAACGACGTGGCGCAACGCATGTTGAAGGCAGCGGTGCCCTGCGCGGCGGTACGCACGCTCACCGAGGTGATGAACGACGAGAACATGCACGCGCGCGGCAGCCTGCAATGGATCGATCACCCGCGGATGGGCCGCGTGGTGCTGCCGCATACGCCGCTGGTGTTCGAGGGCACGCCGCGCCGCCCGCTCGAACCCAGTCTGCCGCTGGGCGCGAGTAATGACGCCATCTACGGGCAGTGGCTCGGCCATTCCGTCGAGGAGTTGGCGGCCTGCAAGGCGGACGGCGTGATCTAAATCCGTAGTGCGAATTTGGCCGTTTGCGGTGCATGACAGTTACGGTGAAAGGGGATGCGGTGTCTAACTTTGGAGCGGTGCCCGCGGCGGAAAAGCCGGCTTAACGTGCGCGTGCCTGATCGGTAAATTTGCCCCCCCTCCGGTTTTGATAGACAATTCTTGCCACACTGCCGTACTCCACAGCGCCAAAGGAGAAAATCCATGGGAATGCTCATAGACGACGACTTGCTGCACGCCGCACGCATGTCCGAGCCGGAACTCAAACTTGAAATTGCGGCTTTGCTGTACCGGCGCGAGCGGCTTACCCTCGGCCAGGCCGCGCGCCTCGCCGGCATCAGTCAGGTAAAGATGCGTTTGACCCTGGCGGCGCAAGGCATTACTCCCAACTATGGTGTGGACGATTTTGCCGACGACATGAAAGTGATACGTGGCACGGCCTGAGCGTGTGATTGTCGTCAGCAATACCTCGCCGATCATTGCACTCGCCTGTGTCGGGCAGCTTGAGTTGTTACGCGTCGTGTACTCGCAAATGAGTATTCCCGACGCGGTGTTTGAGGAAATCACCGTTGCCGGCGCAGGCGAACCCGGTGCACGCGAGATCGCGCAAGCCACTTGGGTAAAGCGCCAGTCCGTACGCAATACCCCATTGGTAACCGCGCTACGCCTTGAGCTGGATGCCGGCGAGGCCGAAGCCATCGCTCTGGCGATCGAGACTGACGCGGATCTGATATTGCTCGACGAGCGCATCGGCCGCCGTGCCGCCCAGCGCCTCGGATTGACAGCGGTGGGGACGCTGGGCGTGTTAATCGCCGCGAAGGATCGCGGCCTACTTGCTGCCGTGCGACCAGTGCTCGACGCACTTCGCGTTGATGCGGGCTTTTGGATTGCGGATGATCTTTACAGTGCGGTGATTAAAACCGCGAACGAGTAGCTTGTGCGTTGGCCGTCTTCAAGTCGGACGGTGTGATCTAAACTCCCGCTGGCTTCCGTTACGCCGTCGATTGCGCCAGCAGCCGCGCGCGCAAATCCGCCTTGCGAATTTTGCCGTTTGCCGTGCGCGGCAATTCGCGCGCGATTTCCAGCCGCTCCGGCCAATACACCTTGGCCACGCCGCGCTCGGCGAGAAACGCTTGCATGCCTTTCATGTCCAGCGATTGTCCTTCGCGGCAGATCACAAAGGCGCACGCGCGCTCACCCAGCCGCGGGTCGGGCATGGCGACGATGGCGGCGTCCTGCACGCGCGGGTCTTCGTACAAAATATCTTCCACGTACTTGACCGGGATGTTTTCGCCGCCGCGAATAATAATGTCTTTCAGGCGGCCGGTGATGCGGATAAAACCCTCGGCATCCAGCGTGGCGAGGTCGCCGGTGTCGAACCAATCACCGTCGAAATTTTCCTGCGTCAACGCTTCCTGTTTGACGTAACCCACGAACATGAACGGGCCGCGACATTGCAGGCGGCCCTCGGTTCCATATGTAAGTATTTGATTTTTGTCATTAATTACGCGGACTTCCATGCCCGGTTGCGCGCAGCCGTCGGTGTTGAGCAGCTTGTCGTCCGGCGCGCCGATGCGTGTCAGTGTCACCACCGCGTTTTCGGTTTGCCCCCAGCCGCAGTGAATGGCCACGTGCGGCAGCTTTGCGCGCGCCTCGATCAGCAGCGCGCGCGGGATCGGCCCGCCGCCGCAGCGAAAAATACGAAACGACGACAGATCGCACTGCGCGAGATTTTTCGCGCGTAAGAGGTCCAGCAAAAACGTTGCGCTGCCGCTGGACACCGTGATGCGATGTTGCGCGATCCATTCGACCATCTGTTCGGCGTTCCACACGTCCTGCAACACCACGGTGGCGCCGAGTTGTATCGGCAGGCGCACGCCATTCAAAAACCCGGTTTGGTGCGCGATGGTCGAAGCGATGTGTATCACATCATTGCGCTTTAATTGCAGCGACGCCGCCAGCGCCAGTTGCGGCGCAACGATGGTGTTGCTGGTGTGCATTACGCCTTTGGGTTCGCCGGTGGCGCCGGAGGTGAACACGATCTCGGTGACATCGTTGGCGTGCGGCTTTGGGGCATGCACCGGTGCGTGCGCCGTTACCATGAAAGTGTCCCACGCGATCTCGGACTTTGCCGCTGTTTTACCCACCACCATTACGTGCTTTAACGCAGGCAACTCGCCCCGCAGCCGCGCCGCCATCGCGCGGTAATCATGACCGCGAAATTCGTCCGGGATCACCAGCAGGCTCGCGTCGGATAACTGCAACATGTGCGTCAGTTCGCGGTCGCGGCTGCCCGGCGTAATCAGGCTGCTCACCACACCGATACGTGTCGCCGCCAGATGCAGAATCAGAAACTCCTTCCAGTTCGGCAACTGCAAGGCCATCACGTCGCCCGCGCGCAAACCCAGCGCGAGCAAGCCGTGCGCGCAATGCGCTGCTTGGGCGGCAAGTTCGCCATAGGTGATGGCGCCGCGGCTGTCGATGATCGCGGTTTTGCCGGGCGCGGCAGCCACCGCGTCGTCGAGAAAATCCGTCAGCAGGCGATTGGGCCACGCGCCGCTGGCGGTGTAGCGTTGAATCTGTTCGGGGGTGAGGCGGGTGTTGAATCGGGGCATCGGAGGATCAGTGAAACGAAAATGCGCGCACGTCCGCTTTATGAGCAATCGCGCGCCGCGCGGGAGCGGGTGTGGCACAATTTAACCGTGATTCAACAGCGGATGCAACACAAGTGCGGCAACACAAGATAAGGCAACACAAGTGAAGACGATTTACATGGTGGAGCAGTTATTCGCGCGCGCCGATTGGGAGACGGAATGGAGCGACTGGTATAACGAAAACCTGAAGGTGTTGTTGGCGGTGCCGGGGTTTCGCACGGCGCAACGCTTTCGCAACGTCGGCGAATCGCCGCGTTATCTGGCCGTTTATACGGTGGATAGTCCCGCGGTGTTTCAGACGCCGGTGTATATCGCCGCCGGCGGCAACGGCGCGAACAGTGCGCGCTTTCGTCCCGCGTATCAACTGTGGCAGCGTAATTTGTTTGATGACAAAGAGTTCGCGATGGCTGTCGATACCCGCAAGTATCTGCTGGTGGAGGACGTGGCCGATGCCGGCACGCCGGCCAGGCCCGGCGCGCAACGCCTGCCCTGCACGGGCATGCACAAGACCACGGCGTTTCGCGATCTGACCGAAGTGCCGGCGCCGCCGGAGGCGCTGCCGGAGAACGCGCTGTGTTATCGCCCGCTCACGCCGCGTCTCGGCCAGCTTTACAAGGATTAGCGCATGACAAATCACAGCGCACAACTGGTTGAACATCTCGCGGGCTTAACGCCCTCGCTGCTTGATGGCCCTGTTGGGGCCAGCGCCACCATGGCACTGCTCGACACCGTGGGTTGCGGCCTCTACGGCGCGAATCAGCAATGGGGCCGCATCCTGCGCGAGCAAATCCTCGGCGAAGGCTCACGCGGCAAGGCCACGCTGTTCGGCGAAAGCGTTACGGTTGCGCCGTCGCGCGCGGCGCTTGCCAACGGCACCGCCTCGCACGGCATCGAGCTGGACGACATTATTCAGGGCGCGCTGGTGCATCCGGGCGCGGTGGTGATTCCGGCGGCGCTGGCGATGGCCGAGCACACCGGAGCATCCGGCGAGCGTCTGCTGCTCGGCATCATCGCGGGGTACGAAATGATGGCGCGGCTGGGCTTTGCGCTCGGCGCCGAGCACAACACGCGCGGCTATCACACCACCGGCGTCGCGGGGCCGATCGCCGCCACCGTCGCGGCGGGCATGGTGATGGGCCTGCCGGTGGACGCCATCCACTCAGCCATCGGCATTGCGTGCTCCAGCGCGGGCGGCATCAAGGCATTTACGCAGGGTACCGGCGGCATGGTCAAGCGCATGCACGCCGGGCGCGCGGCGGAAACCGGGGTGCTGGCGTGCGAACTGGCTGCGCGCGGTTTCACCGGCCCGATGGCGGGCATTGACGGACACTTCGGGTTGCTGGAAGTGATCGGCGGCAGTGATACCGACGTGGAAGCGCTGACGAGCAATCTGGGCAGCGACTACGCGATCTCCAAAGTGTGGGTGAAGGCGTACCCGTGTTGCGGGCTGATTCATTCGGTGTCGCACGCGATCGAGGCGATTCGCGCCGAAAGCGCACTCACGCCAGCAGACGTGAAAAGTATCGTGGTACACACCAGCCGCCGCGCGGTAGAGCACAACGGCGATCCGAATCCGCAGGAAACCATGGCCGCGCAATACAGCATTCCGTATTGCGCGGGCGCGGCGGTGGTGAAAAACCCGCGCGACCCGGCCTCGTTCGACGCCAACGGCCTGCGCGATCCGGAAATTCGCCGCGTGGCCGCGCTGACGCAACTGCGCATCGACGAAAAAATGGATGCGTTGTATCCCGCGCATTTCGCCGCGCGCGTGCAGGTGGCGTTGCACAATGCGCGGCACTACGAACGCACCGTGATTGATCCACATGGCACCGCGAGTGATGCGTGTGACGCGGCGGAAATCGAAGCGAAGTTTCGCTTATTGGCCAAGCCTGTCAAACCACAAGGTATCGATCCGGTGATCGCTGCCGTGCGCGCGTTGCGCGCCGCGCCATCGGTGACGGCGTTGTCGGCGGCGCTGCATGGCTGTTGATATTCCCACGGGACAGGACACCGTTCGGGCTGAGCCTGTCGAAGCCCTTTTGCATGTCCACGCCCTTCGACAGGGCGAAC
>VFLF01000530.1 GCA_009885185.1 Nitrosomonadales bacterium
CCAATTGATCGCGAACGTCCTTGAAGGCAGCCCATTGCTCGTTGGCACCAAACAGCAACACCTTGCAACCCGAATCGTTGAGGATATAGGCCACGTTGTCAGGACGATCCTGCGTGTAGAGCGGAACCACCACCAGCCCCAACCCCAGCGCCGCCTGATCAAAGATCACCCACTCAGGCGAGTTGCGCAGCATCACGGCCACGCGGTCGCCCGCCTTCAGGCCATCCTTGGTCAATGCTGCCTGCCAGCGCGCCACCTGATGATCGATTTGCGCCCATGTGTAATCGCGCCAGTTCTGGTGTTCCTGATTGTAATCGCGATAGGCGATCCCTTCGGGAGTACGCTTCACGCGCTCGCGAAACAGTCCGTCGAGGGTCCCCGCAGCTTCGACTGAAATCACATGTTCCATGGCATTGGACATGGTGGCCTCCTGTATCTTTAGAATGGTGGACTTGAACTCTTATCGGTCTTATTCCAGGAAAAGATCAGTATACAACTTCGCTCCCGGCGTCATCGCATAAGGCTCGAAATCGGTCACGCCCTCCTCTCGCAGCAGCGTTTCGTCGATGTAAAAATTGCCGGTGGCGGCACGGCTTTCGCGCTGCAAGATAACGTGGGCGGCATCGGCCATGATCGCCGGTTTGCGGCTGGCTTTGAGTATGGCTTCGGGAAAATGCACCGCGATGGCCGCTGTCGCGATGGTGGTGCGCGGCCACAACGAATTGACCGCAATACCGTCCCCGCGAAACTCTTCCGCCATGCCCAGCGTGCACATGCTCATGCCGAATTTGCTCATGGTGTACGCCACATGATCCTTGAACCATTTTGGCTTCATCGACAGCGGGGGCGACAAGCTTAGAATGTGCGGATTCCTGCCCGCTTTGGCCGATGTCACCAGGTGCGGTAGGCATGCCTGCGCGCACGCAAACGTGCCACGTGCATTCACCCCCATCATCAGATCGTAGCGCCTCATGGGCGTCGCGGCGGTGCCGGTCAGCATGATCGCGCTGGCATTGTTCACCAGAAAATCAATGCCGCCGAATACGCGCACTGACTCGTTGACGGCGGCAGCAATCGCATTTTCATCGCGCACATCGAGTTGCAGTGCCAGCGCCTTGCCGCCGGCGGCCTCTACCTCGGCGGCGACGCTGTGGATGGTGCCCGGTAGACTGGCGTGCGGCTCAGCGGTTTTCGCCGTCACCACGATGTTGGCGCCATCGCGCGCGCAGCGCAGAGCGATTTCGCGCCCAATGCCGCGGCTCGCGCCAGTGATGAACAGCGTCTTGCTTTTCAAGCTTGACATGAACTCTCCTCTAAGCCTGCGTGATCCGGTCGCAAGAACCGCTTAACTCTGTTTAAACACCGCCTTGCGCTTTTCCACGAACGCCGTCACACCCTCGGCAAAATCCGCATGCGCCGAACAGCGCGCGAATGCACGCGCCTCGGCATCGAGGTGCTCCGCCAATAGTTGTATTTGCGACGCGTTGACCAGCGCCTTGGTTTCGGCATACGCCGTCGCCGGCCCCATCGCCATGCGTTGCGCCAGCTTTTGCGTGACGGCACCCAACTCGGCACCCGAAACCACGCGATTGATCACGCCCAGCGCCTGCAACGATGCGGCATCGCACGCATCCGCCAGCAACAGCATCTCCATCGCTTTCTGATAACCGGCCAATCGCGGCAAAAACCAGCTCGCGCCGCCGTCCGGGCTGGTGGCGAGGCGGCTGTAAGCCATGTTGAATTGCGTGCCTTCGGCGGCAATCACCAGATCGCACGCCATCATGATGCTCATGCCCGCGCCCGCCACCGCGCCATGCACGCTGGCGATCACCGGCTTGGGCGCGCGCCGCAGTGCGAGCACGCCGCGATGCAATTCGCCCGCAAGCCCCACCACCTCGCTGGAGAAATTCGCCAGGTTTTCCTTGAACGATGCCACATCGCCGCCGGCAAGAAACGCCGGCCCCGCGCCGCGCAGCACCACCACGCGCGCTTGCGTGTCCTGTTCCGCGCGTTCACACGCGGCGCGAAATGCCACGATGGAATCTGGATCCAGCGCATTCATCACCTGCGGACGATTAAAGGTGATGGTGGCAATGCGGTCTGCCACGGCATACAACACAGAATCACTCGCCGGTGCGCTCATTTACGCGCTCATTTACGTAACAACGCTTCGAAGCTCACCGCTTGCGTGGTCTGAAACAGCTCGCTGCGGCCAAAATCCTTGGGGAAATCGTCGACCATGATGGCCCTGCGCCGCAGCGCCTTGGCACGCGCCAGCGTCTCCGCTTCCGCCTGCGTGATCACGCCCTTGGCGATGGCGTCAGCGGCAACCATGTCGGCAAACTCGCCGCTGATCGTGCCCGCGCGTTTTGCGGCGCGCAGTTTCGCTTCCACAGGCTCCGCCGCGATCACCGCGATCAGGGCGGCGTCAACGACCGTCACCGGATCGTTCTCGTCCGCGGGAATGCACATGCCCTGCGTCAGTCGGTCGCGCGCGGGCCCCGGCGTCATCAGCAGCCCCACTACCTGACTGCCCAGCTTGTCGGCAGGCGCGTCAAACACGCGTCCCCACGGAAAAATGCTCACGCGCAGCCCCCAAGCCACCAGCCGGTGCGGCAGATTTTCAAACAAGCCGTAGAACGCCTCCTGCGCGCGGTACAGCGCATCCTGCATCGCCCAGTGCATGAACGGCAAATCGTCCTGCGGACGGCCGTCGTCCTCATAACGTTTCAACACGCATGACGCCAGATAAAGCTGGCTCAGGATGTCACCGAGCCGTGCCGACAGGCGTTCGCGAAACTTGAGCGATCCGCCGAGCACGAACATCGATACATCCGACGCCCATGCAAACGCGCTCGACAGCCGTGTCAGGTCACGATAATACTGCCGCGTATGCCTGTCGCCGGGTGCGGCGACCAAGCGCGCGCAGGTCAGTCCCATCCACGACGCGCGCGCCTTGTTGGATATCGTAAACGCCACGTGCCCAAAGAACGCCGCGTCGAAATCCTTTAATGCCTTCGCGTCGTCGGTCTCGTGCGTCGCCTCCATTTCCTTCAACACATACGGGTGGCCGCGTATGGCGCCCTGGCCAAAAATAATCATCGAACGCGTCAGGATGTTTGCGCCCTCGACGGTGATCGCGATCGGTATCTGCTGATAGGCGCGGCCGAGGTAATTGCTCGGCCCCATGCAGATGCCCTTGCCGCCATGGACATCCATCGCGTCGTTCATCACCTGTCGGCCACGCTCGGTCAGGTGATATTTCACGATGGCGGAAATCACCGAAGGCTTTTCACCCAAATCAATGGCGCCTGCCGTCATGGTGCGCGCGGCATCCATCAAATACAGATTGCCGCCGATACGCGCCATCGCTTCCTCCACGCCCTCGAAGCGCCCGATGGAAATATTGAATTGCGTGCGCACGCGACCGTAGCCCCCGGTGGTTCGCGCCGCCAGCTTGGACATGCCCACCGAATTCGCCGGCAGCGAAATCGAACGCCCCGCCGCCAGGCAATTCATCAGCATCTTCCAGCCTTGACCCACATAATCCACGCCGCCGATCACATAATCCATCGGCACAAACACATCCTTACCCCAGTTCGGCCCGTTCATGAACGCGCCGTTCAGCGGAAAATGCCGCCGCCCGATGTTCACTCCCGGCGTATCGGTGGGGATCAGGCCCAGCGTGATGCCGCGATCTTCTTCCGGACCCAGAATATGATCCGGGTCATACAGCCGGAACGCTAGCCCCAGCAACGTGGCAATCGGCCCCAGCGTGATGTAGCGCTTCTCCCACGTCAGGCGCATGCCCAGCACCTCTTTGCCCTGCCACTCCCCCTTGCACACGATGCCGAAATCCGGAATGCCGCCCGCGTCCGAACCGGCCTCCGGGCTGGTCAGCGCAAAGCACGGCATCTCCAAGCCCTTGGCCAGACGCGGCAGGTAGTAATCCTTTTGCGCCTGGGTGCCGTAATGCAGCAGCAGTTCCGCCGGCCCCAGCGAGTTGGGCACCATCACCGACACCGCCGTCGTGCCGCTGCGCGTGGTGAGTTTCACGATCACTGCCGAGTGCATCAGCGCCGAGAACCCCTTGCCGCCATACTCCTTGGGGATAATCATCCCCAGAAAACCCTGATCCTTGATGAACTTCCAAGCCTGCGGCGGCAGATCGTGCAATTCATTGGTGATCTCCCATTCGTTCACCAACTCGCACAGTTGTTCGACCGGCCCATCGAGAAAAGCCTGCTCTTCGGCGCTTAACGTCGGCTTGGGATAGGCATGCAATATTTGCCAGTCGGGTTTGCCACTGAACAACTCGCCGTCCCACCACACCGTGCCGGCGTCCAGCGCTTCTTTTTCGGTGGAGGACATCTGCGGCAAAATCTTGCGGAACAAACCGAGCAGCGGCGCACCCAGCACTGCGCGGCGTATCGGGCCGGGATTGAACACGAGCGCAAGGATGGCGAAAATAATACACGCCAGCGTCAACACAATCGGCGTCACGCAACCGCTATAGGCGAGTGCGGCCAATCCCGCGACAACCGCGATGGTCCACACCCACGCCGGCACGCGGTGGTACGCAAAGGCCCAACCCACTGCGATGACACCACCAACTACCATGAGCGTTTGCATAAGCGCCGCCTAATATTATGCTTAAATACTCAATAAAAACAAATACTTAAAAAACAACCCTACCCGGCCATCACACCGAGTGCAGCCCGCGTATCGCCTTCACCCGCGCCGTGCCCGCCGCGATCATCAGCGCCCACTCGTTGCCCGCCGACATGAAACGCGCGCCGAGCTTGATCGCGTATTCGTAATTCGCGGTATCCGCGCCGGCCAGACCGCCGATGCCGGGAATCTTACCGTGCTTGTGGCACGCAGCGACGATGCGTTCGAACGCGGCCTTCACCTTGGGGTGCGTCGTCTCACCGGGCACACCCAGATCGGACGACAAGTCGCTGCTGCCGATATGCAGCACATCCACGCCCTGCACGGCGGCGATGGCGTCAACCTGTTCCAGCGCAGCGACACTTTCAATCATGATGATGAGCAGCGTGTTGTCGTTGAGTATCCGGCGCGCCTCCACTGTCGGCACCGGGCGATAACCAAAATGCGGGAAGCTGGACGTGCCCGAACGACGGCCTATCGGCGCGTACTTGCAGGCCGCCACCGCCGCGCGCGCATCGTCGGCATTCGCGCAATCGGGCACCACGATGCCCAGCGCGCCAGCATCCAGCATGCGCAGCGCCAAACCGTAATCGCGATCGGGGATGCGCACCAGCGGCGTCACCCCCGCGCCGAGTGCCGCCACGCACATCTGCGCCACGTCGTTCTCCGGCAGCGGACTGTGCTGCAGGTCAAAGTACAGCGCGTCAAAGCCGCACGCGCCGGCGGCCAGTGCGATATCCACGGTGCGCGCGTGGCGAATCATCAACGCAAGGCCAAGGTCGCCGCGTTTCAGGCGTGCGGCCAGCGGGTTAGCCAGTGTGGCGGGCATGGGGTATCCTTAAATTATTCAATAAAAACAAATACTTACATTTATACTGTCATGTGCAATCATGATCATCAAAACTGCGATTCTGCCAGCGCCATCACGCTATCGGCGCCGCTGACTACGGTTTGTTTGAACGCCGCCGCCTGCGGCAAAATGTGTTCGCCATAAAAGCGCGCGGTGGCGAGCTTGGCCTCCAGAAACGCCGTGTCCGCGCCGGACGAACCGCGCTTGCGTTGCGCCACGTCCGCCGCTCGCGCCATCATCCAGCCGCCGCCCACCGTGCCAAACAGTTTGAGATACGGTACCGCCACGGCAAACACCGCGTTGGGGTTCGTCTGAAAATTTTCAACGATCCAGCGCGTGGCTTCTTCGAGTGCATCGATGCTGCTGCCTAGCGAGCGGCCGATATCCGCCAGATCGCCGGATGACAACGCCGCCGCCGTCTTGCGCATTTCCGCGATCACCGCCAGCGCCGTGGCGCCCTTTTCATAACCCACCTTGCGTCCCACCAGATCGTTCGCCTGTATGCCGGTGGTGCCTTCGTAAATGGTGGTGATGCGCGCATCGCGCAAATATTGCGCCGCGCCGGTTTCCTCGACAAAGCCCATGCCGCCGTGGATCTGCACGCCGGTGGAAGCAATCTCCACGCACTGCTCGGTACACCACGCCTTGACCACCGGGATCAGCAAATCAATCAGCGCCTGATGGCGGCGCTTTTCGGCGGCGTCGGGGTGGTGTTTGGATTTGTCGAGCGTGGCGGCGGCGTAATACGCCAGCGCGCGCATGGCTTCGATCTGCGATTTCATGCTCATCAGCATGCGCCGCACGTCGGGGTGATGAATGATGGTCACGCGGTCGCCGCTGCGCTGGCCGACTTCGCGCCCCTGCACGCGCGTCTTGGCGTAGTCGAGCGCGTGCTGATACGCACGCTCCGCCACCGCCACGCCTTCCAGCCCCACGGCGAGGCGCGCGTGGTTCATCATGGTGAACATGTATCCCAGTCCGCGATGGGCTTCGCCCACGAGATAGCCCACCGCCCCGCCCGCGTCGCCATACTGCATCACGCAGGTGGGGCTGGCATGGATGCCGAGCTTGTGTTCAATCGACACGCACTTCACGTCATTACGTACACCCGGCGTGCCGTCCGCGTTGGGCAAAAATTTGGGCACCACAAACAGCGAGATGCCTTTCACGCCTTCGGGCGCATCGGGCAGGCGCGCCAGCACCAGATGCACGATGTTATCCGCCATATCGTGCTCGCCCCAGGTGATGAATATCTTGGTGCCGCTGATTTTGTAGTGATCTCCGGCGGGCACGGCGCGTGCGCGTATCGCCGCGAGATCAGACCCCGCCTGCGGCTCGGTCAAATTCATGGTGCCGCTCCACTCGCCCGAATTCAGCTTGGGCAAATAATGTTGCAACTGCTCGGCGGACGCATGATGCGCCAAGGCCTCCATTACGCCCGAGGTCAGCATCGGACACAGGCAGAACGCCATGTTGCTGCTGTTCCACATCTCCTGCACCGGATTCGACACCAGATGCGGCAGGCCCTGCCCGCCGTACTGCGTCAGGCCGCCAAGACCGTTCCAGCCCGCTGCGGTAAATTGCTGGTATGCCGCCTTGAAGCCTGCGGGTGAAGTCACCACGTGATTGGCGAGCTTGGCGCCTTCCTTGTCGCCGGTGCGGTTGAGCGGCTCCAGCACCTCCTGCGCGAACTTCGCCGCCTCGCCCAGTACCGCCTCGATCAGATCGGCGTTCACTTCCTCGCAGCCGGGCAGTTGGGCCACCTCGTCCAACCCCGCCAGCTCGTTAATCACGAACAGCATGTCTTTCAGCGGCGCAACGTAGGACGACATGACGAAACTCCATGAAAAAAGTGGCGAGGCCCGCGAAGGCCACGCCACTATCTTAACGCAAAGTCCTGCGTGACCGCACTCTGTCGGCGCGCTCAGTCGCTACGCTGTATGCCCGCCTGTTGAATCACCTTCAGCCACTTCTCAAACTGCTCCGCGTTCAGCTTGCCGAGTTCGGCGGGCGTGGACAGGCGCAACTCGATGCCCTCGTGCGCGAGCCGCTGGCGCACATCGGGCACGGCAAAGCGCTGCGCGAGTTCACGGTTCAGCCGGTTAATAATGTCGGTAGGCGTGCCGGCGGGTGCAACCACCGAATAATATTGCTCGACTTCAAAACCGCGCAGCCCGGATTCGTCAATGGTGGGTATGTCCGGCGCAAACGCGCTGCGTTTGATGCTGGTGACGCCCAGCGAGCGGATACGTTTCTCACGCACCTGCGGCAACGCCGTCAGAAAATTGGCGAACATGGCAAAGGTTTCGCCCTGTAACAGCGACATCATCGCGGGCGCGCCGCCCTTGAACGGCACATGCGTCAACTTCACCTTCGCCAGCGCCTGAAGGAGTTCTCCGCCGAGATGCGACGGACTGCCCTGCCCCGTCGATGAATAGGTAATGCGCCCCGCCGACGAACGCGCCAGTTGAATAAATTCGCGTATCGATGCCGCCGGCAGCGACGGATGCGTGACCAACATATAAGCCGTGGTGCCCGCCAGCGACACCGGCGCGAAATCCTTGATCGGATCGTACTTGCGCTGCGTAATCAGCGCCGGCCCGGTAATCAGCGTCGCGCCGCTGCCCAAGAGCAGCGTGTGCCCATCCTTGGGCGCGCGCGCCACCATCTCAGCGGCAATCGCCCCGCCCGCCCCGCCGCGATTGTCCACGATGATCTGTTGCCCCAAGGCAGGTGCGAGTTTGTCCGCAATCGCGCGGGCCACCGTATCGGTGCCGCCGCCGGGCGTATTGGGCACGATCAGGCGGATGGGTTTGGTGGGGTAGGTTTGTCCTGAGCCTGTCGAAGCGGTTTGGGCAATGGAAAGTGCCGGCGCGCCGATTAACAGCAGCATCGGGCACACAAGACCAAATTTGAAATCAGCTTTACTCATGCATCCCACCCATCACAGGGTATTGCAGGCGTTTGTCCACGTGGACACAAAGAACGTGCCCACGCTTGCGTCGGCTACGACAGCGCGCGCGTCCGTGCGCCGCGGACACGCGTGGATCGCGGCGTTAATTTACCCACTGCCCGGCTCGCCTCAAGCACCACGCGAAGCGCATCATTGACGGCATCGGAGCTAGGAAACGCCCTCGCGATATCCGGCTCAAGCACCACCACATTCGCTCCCTCTTTAAGGATTCGACGGTAATATTTTCCGCGCACAGCCTTTGAATAATCAAAGTTGTACTCAGCACGAATGTCACTGACCTTGGTATTTTTAGGTTTCATGATTTTTTCGCTCTTTGGCATTGGCTAATCTTGCGCTAATAATCCGGGTGTTAACGCCGCTTTCGGCATGAACCACCACCAGCAACCGATCGTGTGAAGAATACCCGATCGTGACAAAACGCAATTCATCGGCCGAATGTTCCGGATCATCAAAGGTGGCCGCCATGGGGTCATAGAATACCGTTACTGCCTCTTCGAATGCCACGCGGTGCTTCTTGCGATTTTGTGCGGCCTTTGACCGATCCCATTCGAATTCCATTCAAAGATTCTACACCGCCGCGCATCAAGCAAAGCGCCAAACAAAAAGGGCGCGATCCGTAGAGATCACGCCCTTCTGACTATCGCGGCGGCAAATAACACTTGCGCCGCACGTCAAATCAACCCAACTCTGTCACCAGTTCCGGCACCACCTTAAACAGATCATCCACGATCCAATAACTGGCAATCGAGAACAACGGCGCTTCGGCATCCTTATTGATGGCGACGATGACTTTGCTGTCTTTCATCCCCGCCAGATGCTGAATCGCTCCCGAGATGCCGACAGCAATATAGAGATCCGGCGCGACGATTTTCCCGGTCTGTCCGACCTGCATATCATTGGCAACAAAACCTGCGTCGACGGCGGCGCGTGAAGCCCCGACCGCAGCGCCCAGCTTGTCCGCCACACGATACAGCAGTGCAAAGTTGTCGCCGTTCTGCATGCCGCGACCACCGGATACGATGATCTTGGCGGCGGTCAGCTCCGGACGGTCGGATTTGGTGACTTCCTCGCCC
>VFLF01000626.1 GCA_009885185.1 Nitrosomonadales bacterium
AGACGTGAGGAGTGAGGCGTGCTAATGTTGTGTTGAGAGTTCTGCGAGCTAATGCGATGATAGCAAAAGCAACCCTTCCAACGCACCGCTCCTCACGCCTAACCTCTCACGCCTCACGAACACAAAATGGAACACCTCATCCAGAATTGGAACGTGCGCAAGCCCGTCGCACGCTCGCGCGGCGGCATTGTTGCCACGCAAAATCGCATCGCGGGCGAAGCCGGCATCAAGATACTTAAGGCCGGCGGCAATGCGGTGGATGCCGCGGTCGCCACCGGCTTGGCGCTCGCCGCCGTCGAGCCTTGGAACAGCGGCTTGGGCGGCGTGGGTTTCATGCTGGTGTATCTGGCAAAAGAAAAACGCGTGCAGGTGGTCGATTTCGGGCCGATCTCACCGGGCGCGCTGAACCCGGCGGATTTTCCGCTGACCGGCGGTTTCACCAGTGATTTGTTTACCTGGCCGACGGTAAAAGACGACCGCAATGTGCATGGCCCCAACTCCATCGCCGTGCCCGGCCATATCGCCGGTCTGTCGCTGGCGCTAGAGAAATTCGGCAAGCTCAAATTCCGTGACGTGATTCAGCCCGCAATCGCGCTGGCCGAGCAAGGCATGGCCGTTGATTGGTATCTCACGTTAAAGATCGCGATCACCGCGAAGGAGTTGTCGAAGTACCCAAGCACCGCCGGCGTGTATCTGCCCGGCGGTTTTCCGCCGGTCACGCCTGCGGGCGCTAATCTTGAGCGGCTGCAACTCAAAGGCCTGGCGCAAACTATGCGCCGATTGGCCGATGCCGGCCCGCGCGATTATTACGAAGGCGAGATCGCGCACAGCATCGCGCGTGACATCAAGGCGATGGGCGGCATCCTTTCGGCTGACGATCTGAAGCGCTACCACGCGCGTATCGTCGAGCCGATCACCACCGAATATCACGGCGCGCAACTGGCGCTGGCGCCCAACCTCACCGCCGGGCCGTCGATGTTGCGCACCATCGACCATTTGCGCGGCCTCTCGTTCAAACCCGGCATGCCGGATGCCGATGCCTTTCTCGCTTACGCCAAGGTGCTGCGCGATGCATTTGCCGAGCGTCTCACCACCATGGGCGACATGACCGAAGAAGGTGACCGCCGCGATCCCGCCTGCACCACGCATTTCAACGTGGTCGATGGCGAAGGCAACATGGTCGCGCATACGCAAACGCTGCTGTCGGTGTACGGCTCCAAGGTGGTGCTGCCGGAAACCGGCATCCTGATGAATAACGGCATAATGTGGTTCGACCCGCGGCCCGGTTCACCCAATTCACTTGCGCCCAACAAACGCCCGCTGACCAATATGTGCCCGGTGATCGCGCACAAGGACGGTAAGGCGTGGTTCGCCGTCGGTGCGTCGGGCGGGCGCAAAATTTTCCCGGCGGTGCTGCAACTCACTTCGTTTATGATCGATCACGGTCTGAGTCTTGAAGATGCCTTTCACCATCCGCGCATCGACGCCAGCGGCGGCGATGTTGTCGGTGTTGACCCGCGCATGCCGGACGCGATCATCCAGAAACTCAAGGCGCAATTTCCCGTGAGTCTCACCGAGCTGGCGGTCTATCCGACCAACTTCGCCTGCCCCAGCAGCGTGTATCGGACGGCGGATGGCGAACACCACGGCGTGACCGATGTGATGTCGCCGTGGTCGGGCGCGGTGGCGGAGTAAGAATGAAAACCTTTGACGCAGATTGACGCAGATTTACGCAGATGAAAACCACACCAGCGCGGGGTTAATCTGCGTTAATCTGCGTCAAATATTTTGTTTTTAAAACAAATACTTACAGGACACTCATGTTGAATGCAGCCATCGTCGGCCTCGGTCGCTGGGGACAAAACCTCGTCAACAGCATTCAAGGCAAGAGCGAAAAGATACGCGTCACGCTGGGCGTGCTGCGACATCCGGAAAACGCGCGCGACTACGCCGCCGCGAAAGGTTTTCCGCTGGTCGACAGCCTCGACAAGGCGCTGGCCGATCCGAATATCGACGCCATCATTCTCGCCACGCCGCACACCGCGCACGCGGAGCAAATCATCGCCTGCGCCAAGGCGGGCAAGCCGGTGTTTACCGAAAAACCGTTCACGCTCACCACCGACAGCGCGAAAGCCGCGTTGCGCGCGTGCGCCGACGCGAAGGTCATGCTCGCGGTCGGCTACAACTGGCGTTTTCAGCCTGCGCTGCAGGAAATGAAACGCGCAATTACCGATGGCCATCTTGGCAAGCTGTTGCACATGGAAGGCAACTTCAACGGCCCCAGTGTTTATCGCGTGGGTAAAGAACACTGGCGGCAGAATCGCGACGAAGGCCCCGCGGGCGGCATGACAGGGCGCGGCGTGCATGTCGTAGATGCGATGCTTTATCTTGCCGGCAAAATCGACACCGTGCATGCGCAAAGCGCGCGACTGGCGCTCGACTACGGCACCGACGACACCACCTCGATGCTGTTCAAGTTCAGAAGCAACGCCACGGCGTACTTAAGCACCGTGATCGCCACTGCCGAAACCTGGCGCCTGCAAGTGCTCGGCTCCAAAGGCTGGATGGAAGTGGGCGACGTGCAGCACCTGACCACATGGACGCTGCGCACCTGTTTTTTTGATCCGGCGAATCCCTACGTGCATCCGCAGCCGCAGCTCGTGACATTCCCGGACACTAGCACCGAGCGCGCGGAACTGGAAAACTTCGCCGATGCCGTGCGTGAAAAACGCTTGCTGGCGGTGGCCGGCGGCGATGAACAGCACAACGTGACGGTGCTGGAAGCGATTTTAGCGTCAGCGGCAAGCGGCGCCACAGTACGCGTTACAGAATAATCTGTAGGTCGAGGCAACCCCGGACTTGATCCGGGGGTATCCCGCCTTCCGTGGTTACCCACTAAAGGCGGGATGGCTCCCGCCCTGCGGGAATCATGGCGTTTTTTAACCGTACCAGCCCCAGCCACTGCTGGCGCCAGAATCCGATGCCGTAATCGCGGCCGTCGAGTTGATCGCGAATGCCCGTCGGTTCGTAACCCGGCGTGAAATCCGCCGTGCGAAACACGATATCCCACAGCGGAAACAGCACCGCGAAATTGCACCCTTGATAGCGCCCTTCGTGTCCCGCGCCGATGGCGTGATGCCGGCGGTGAAACAGCGGGCTTACCAGCAGCCTGCTACCCAGCCGACCGAAGCCGAGGCGCGTATTGGCATGCGACAGGCTCTCAATCATGCGCGCGCCGACAATCATCATGACAAACTGGCTCGACGGCACCCCCAGCGCAAGTGCTGCCATCGCCACCGCGGCCGAGGTGATGACATCATCGAGCAAGTGGTTGCGGTCATCCGTCCAGAAACTCATCTGGCGCTGACTGTGATGCAGGCTGTGCAAGGCCCACCACCAGTGAAAGCGATGCTGCCAGCGATGCAGCCAGTATTCGATAAAATCTATGGAGATCACAAATAGAATAAACGCTGCCAGGCCGTTGCGTTCGATACCCGGAATGATGTCCTCGATGTTGGGGCGCACCATGTCATTCATGCGCAACCACGCGTCCAGCTCGCCTACCGGCACCACCAGCAGCAGAAAAATCAGCAGCGGCAACACCCCCAACCGGTGCAGCCAGGTGTAGATCACATCGGAGCGGACGGCTTTTCTGTCCTGCCACTGCTCAATTGGCCGCCAAGACTCCAGCGGCTTCAAGAGCGCGAACAATACCGCAATTTCGATGACACCGATCATCACCGTGCCGACGGCCTCGTGCGCCTCTTCCACATAAGCCATCAGGCCGAGGCTGAAAATCAACGGTTGCACCGCCGTCTCGAACAACCAGCCCTGCGCGGCAGCAAACGCCTGCATTAGCGCATCGATCACGCGGGCGCCTTCAGCGTGGCAAAACAAAACCCGCGCGCCTTCAAACCCTCGAGCAGAGGATCGAATACTGCGGGCGCCCAGCCGTCCTTGCGCGAACGGATGCCAAGGTGCATGACCAGAATGTCGCCATCGCGTATGTCACGCAGCGCGTTTTTCAGCAACAGGTCGTTGGGATAGGTTTCAGAAGGCAGCTCGTCGCCGAGAAATCCCGCCTGCGCCCATTTCACGTGACTGTAACCGCAAGTCTTGGCAAATTGCAGGCTCATCGGCGTGGTGATACCGCCCGGCGCACGCCACAGTCGCTCCAGCTTTTTCCCGGTCATTTTCTGAAACACATCCTCGACGCGATTCAGTTCGCCGCACATTGCCGCCTGATCGAATTCCTCTCTCTTGCCGTTCATATGCACATAGCGCGTGCGACCGTCTTTCATGTCGCCGCGAAAATAACCGTGATGCCAGGTGTGCGTGCCGAACGTATGCCCCTCGGCCACGCGCGCTTTCCAGAAATCCGCCCAACTGGGATCGAGCGAATAATCGCCGCGCCAGGTTTTTTCATTGGCGAGAAAAAACGTCGCCTTGACGTTGTGCTTGTTCAGGGTGCGCGCGATATGCTCGGCGTGATTCATCCAGCCAGTATCGATGGTCAGATACAGCGTGCCTTTGCATTGTTGTGCAACCACCACCGGCGCCCACGCCAGCAGCAACACCGCCAGCCAGCTACTCGCGCGGCGCATGGCTGTGGATGTAGATGCCATGGGGCGAGCGGCCGACCGGAATCTGCGTCTTGACTTTTTTGCTCTCCATGTCGATCACCGTGACTTTCTGTATCCAGCGCGAGGTGACCCACAGTTCCTTGCCGTCAGCGGTGAGCTCCATGCAGTCCGGCCCGCCAGGAACGGCAAAGGTTTCCAGTACCGACAACGCGGTCATGTCGAGTATGGAAACACTGTTCGCCACCCGATTGGTCACCAGCAGGCGACGCTTGTCACCCATTGGCAGAAAGTTGTGCGCGCCGGGAGCGGTAACGATTTTTTTCACCACTTCGCGCTTGCGCCAGTCAATCACCGCGACAAAGTTTTCACCCATCACGCCCACCAGCACGTGCTTGTCGTCGGGTGTCATCCAGATGCCCGCCGGCTGCTTGCCCACCGGCAGCGTTGCCACTACCTTGTGGTCAAGCATATCGATGATCGCGATATTGTTGGTGTGCTGCAAAGTCACGAACACATGGCGGTTATCCTTGCTAAAGGCGATATGGCTCGGGCCCTTGGGCGTGGGCAACCGTTTCACCAGCTTCAGGTCGTCGGCGGTGTAAATATCGACACGATCCAGCGCCAGCGACGCCGCCACGAACCACTTGCGATCCGGTGAATAGCCCAGTTGATAGGCATCGCTGATTTTGTCAACGCGCTTTTGCTGCGCGCCGGTGACCGGATCGTAAAACACCAGATCGTTGCTCTGCACATTGGCAACGATCAGCGATTTGTCGTCCGGTGTCGCCATCAGGTGATGCGGCTCGCGCCCCACGCGGTTGCGCGAAATTTCCTTGTAGGTTTTGGTGTCGATCAGACTCACGGTATCTTCGGCGGAATTCAGCACGAAGGCCACCTGCGCCTGCGCAGCCGGCAACCAGAGCAAACCCACGGCCAGCCACAGCCGAGGCCCCACTGCGCATAATTTACATAAGTATTTGTTTTTAAACATTTATTTTCCTAACATGCATTATCACTGCACAAGCGCCTTCTCCATTAACGCTTATGACCCAATAGCCGCAGACAAATTTCAAAATCGCGTCACGCTGAACGGCGCCACATCCACACTGGGCACTCGTCCGGCGATCAAATCCGCCATCACCCGCCCGGTCGGCGCGCCGCCGCACAGCCCCACATGACCGTGGCCGAAGGCATACCAGACATTGGGTATATTAGACGCCGGGCCGATCACCGGCAGCGAATCGGGCATCGACGGACGCCGGCCCATCCACTGTGTTGCATCGACATTGCGGATGCCCGGAAAAACCTGCTGCATCTGCGTTGCCAGCACGTCGGCACGCGCGTAATTCGGCTCCGCATCGTTACCCGCGAATTCGCTCTGCCCGGCGATGCGCAGACCCCGTTGCGAACCAAACTCCATCGGCGTGACAAAAACCTTCTGCTGCGGCAAAAACACCGGCATCGGCAAGGTGAAATTCGGATCAGAATACGTCACGTGATAACCGCGCTCGGCCTCCAGCGGTACATCGTCGCCGAATTTCGTGGTGAATTCGTTCGAATGCGAACCGGCGCAAATCACCAGCGTCTGCAGCGCCATATTGCCCGCGTCGGTCACCAGCGCGTGCGGGCCATCGGGCGACACCTCGATATCCAGCACCTTGCGCTGGTATATTTTGCCGCCGTCTTTCTGAAACTGCGCGGCGAGTGACTTGGTCAGCCGCTCCGGGTTGGTGACATACCCCTGCTCCGGCAAATACAGCCCAGCCGCGAAGTTGCCGCCCAGTTGCGGCACTTTTTCCCGGACGCCCGCGGCGTCGAGTTCCTCGATCAGCACGCCACGCTCGCGGCGCAGCCGCCACGGCAACGCATCTTTTTCCAAACCGGCACGCCTGTCATAAGCCACCACGTAACCCGTTTGACGAATCATGTCCGCCACGCCCGCGTCGCGCACCAGCGGCGCATACGCATCGAACGTCTGTTTCAGCAGCGGACGCAACGCATCGGCAATCTGCTCCACGCGCGACAACCGCGACGCCGCCACCAGTCGCAGAAACCACGGCAGCGCCTTGAAAAAATGGCCGGGCCGAATCGCCAGCGGCCCGAGCGGATCCGACAAATACCCCGGCACCTTCGACAGCACGCCCGGCAACGCCTGCGGCACGCAAGAGCCCGGACTCAAAATCCCCGCGTTGCCAAACGAGCAGTATTCCCCCGGCGGACGACTATCGACCACCGTGACATCATGGCCATCACGCCGCAAATAGCTTGCGGTGGCGATGCCCACAATGCCAGCACCGATGATAGTGATGTTTTTCGCCAAGCCCTGCCCCGACTATTGTTTTACGTATGTATTTGTTGCTACAGGGAATTATAGTGGAAGCAGCGCCACACGGATTGGCGCTGCGGTCGCAACGGTGGTAATATTCGCGCCGTTGCAAATCTGCAACGTCCGTAGGTACTTTCTCTATCGGGCGGTTAACTCAGCGGTAGAGTGCCACCTTCACACGGTGGAAGCCACTGGTTCGATCCCAGTACCGCCCACCACGATATTAATTCATTAAAT
>VFLF01000321.1 GCA_009885185.1 Nitrosomonadales bacterium
CGATCACGTAATGCCAGCCTCTGAGATAAAGTTCGCTCGCTTCCACGCGCCGCCGCACCATCGGGTAATCCATCAACCGCTCCAGTTGCAGCACCACCGAGCGTTGTTCGGTGCGGCGCAACGCCTCCTCCGACATCATCACCGGCAACACGGCGTCACGCGCCAGTTCCAGCCACTTCGCCATGTGCCGCGCTTCTGCGGGCGGCTCGGTGTAAAGCGCGCGGATGGCGCCGCAATGGCTGTGACCGCAGACAATGATCTCGCGCACGTTGAGGTTAAGCACCGCATACTCAATCGCCGCCGCCGTTCCGTGATAGCCGAGCGACGCATCGAAGGGCGGCACAAAGCCGCCGACGTTGCGCACGATGAAAAGCTCGCCGGGGCCGCTATCCATAATGAGATACGGCACCACGCGCGAATCGGAGCAACCGATGAATAGCACCGTCGGATGCTGCCCATACTCAACCAAGTGCTCGAACTGCTTGCGCAGCCGCGGGAAGTAGCGGGTATGAAAGCGTCGTAGCCGGCTGATAATGTGATCGGGCATCGGATGTTCTCCAGCGTATCCGCCGCTATAACGCCGAACTTAACTGAATATTATGGGCTGGCCTTGCCGGTCAAACGGCATGAACGCGCCAAACGCGCCGGTCTTGATGGCTTCGATCATGCGTTGCAGTGACTGGTCGGCTTCCATGCTGGTCGGTGCGCGGCCATCGCGTCCGGACAGGCCTGCTACAAATACAACAGCCCAGTCGCGCCCAAACTGGCGCGATTCTTCTACCAGCACATCGAATGTGTCCAGTTCTTCAGGCGTCTTGTCCACGGACATCAGCGGCACGAGCGCACCGCCTTCTCCCGCTTGAAAACGCGCGAGCTGTTCAGGCGTACTGTCGTCGGGTAAGGCCGCATCGGCAAAAACAAACAGCAGCCGTTGCGGCTCGGGCTGTTGCCGCGCGGCGTGCAGCAGATCGTCAAAACTCGCAATGTGCATGCTACTGCACCAGCGGCGTATCTGCCGCGTCGAGTTCAACCCCTTCCACGACCGCGGCACCGGCGAGCAGGCGCAGGTATTGGCGTAACGCGGAGATGTAAGTCTGCTGACGCAACGACAAGGTGACCGCGCCGCGCACTGCCTCAAACGGCTGCGCCACGCCGGGTTCGCGTTCCAGCACCTCCACGATATGCAAACCGAAGCGGCTGTGTACCAAACGCGGCAGCACCCCGACTTCGCTATGACCTATCAGTTCACGCGCGAACTCCGGCGCGCAATCGTCGCTTGTGAGCCAGCCCAACGCTCCGCCCTCGGCGCCGCTGGGGCAATTGGAAAACTTTTTCGCCGCCTCCGCAAAACGATCCTCGCTCCCGCCATCGTGGCAGCGCACGTCGAGAAACACGGGTTCCGCGTGCTTGCGCAATGCCACCACATCCACGCCCGGCGTCACCGCAAACAAAATGTGTCGTACGCGTACGCGCTCGCCGCTGCGGTAAACAGCCTCGTGTGCAGCGTAGTGCCGGCGGCAGGCTTGGTCCGAAGGTTCGGGGAGGTTAAGGTTCTGGTCCAGCAGCGCCTCGATGGCCACCGATGCGGCTTCGCTGATCACGCCGTCGGCGGATGCCACATCTTCGTCGGCCAGCAGCCCCGCGGACTGCGCGGCCTGGCGCAGTAACTCGGTGCAGGCGCGCTGGCGCAAAGCTTCGGCGGACAGGGTCTCTTCAGGTGCATGCAGCGCAACGCCATTGATGTGGGCCACGGCATGTCCGGTAACGCTATCGGTCGTCGTCATGAATGTTCCTCAATTGTCTCAGACGTCCGTGCGCGGCTGACCTGGTTGATCGTGGCCTGCCGGCAGATTGAGCCGACGGCTGCGCATGATTTGTTTAGGGCGAAACAGATAGGCGATGGTGGCAAAGCCGCTCCACACATGCACCAACCGGCTGAACGGAAACAGCAGGAAGATGGTCATGCCGAACACCACGTGGAAAAGATACGGCCAAGGCAGGGCTGCCACCGCAGTAGCGTCCACCGGCCGCAGCGTGACGATGCGCTGCGCCCAATCGGCAAGCACCAGCATCACACTACCGTCAGCGTGCTGCAATGAATAGGGAAGCGTGATGAGACCCACTACGAGTTGAACCCACAGTATGACAAGAACGGCGATGTCGGTGGGGTGGCTGGTCAGGCGGATGCGCGCGTCGAACACGCGTCGGTACAACAGCAGTGATAAACCGACGAAGCATATCAGTCCTGCGATACCGCCAGCCACCACAGCGAGCATCTGCTTGGTCGCGGCGCTCATGAAGATCCCATACACGCTGTGCGGCGTGAACAGGCCGACGAGGTGCCCAAAGAAAAGAAACAGGATGCCGAAGTGGAAAAGATTGCTGCCCCAACGCAAAGTCCCGGTGCGCAGCAACTGCGACGAATCGCTCTTCCAGGTGTACTGGTTCTGGTCGAATCGAATGAGGCTGCCCACAATGAAAACGATGAAGCAGACGTAGGGATAAACCTGGAAAAGAAAACCATGCACTCCGCTCATGACGATGCTCCTTGCCTGGCGTTAACCTTGTGAACAAAATGAATCGGTTGCGGCTGGCCGGGCTTGGCCTGGCCTTGGGTGGAGCAACCATCAAATACCACCGGCTCCGCCCAGCATTCATCCAGAGGAGGTTCGGCAGCGAGCTTGACCGCCTGCGCTTTTTCACCCGCCAGTTCCAGCAGCGCGCCAAGCACGCTCGCATACGGGCTTTCACGCTGTTGCAGCGCGCTGAACAACGCATTGAATATATGCGCCATTTCGCCCAGGAAAGCGCGCGCTTCGCGTGGCGGCTGGGTAGAAACAAACTCCAGTACGGCCGGCAGGTAGTCGGGCAGTTCTTCCGGCGCCAGATACAGCCCGGCCTTTTCGTAAGTCTGCCCAAGATCAATCATCGCCGGACCGCGGTCACGCGAATCCCCATGCACATGCTCGAACAGGTGCAGCGACGTGTTGCGGCTGCGGTCAAACAACTCGACGTAGTTGGCTTCCGTTTCCAGCGGCTCTGTGCTTGCGAGCGTATCGATCAACGCCTCAAGTTCAGCCTGACGCGCCACAGACAGTGAATGTTCGTCGCGCAGAACCTCACGCATCTCGGATAAATAGCCGCGCATTTCAGAATCGGGATATCCCAACAGCGCTGCCAGCACACGCAGGCTGCCAGAAGCGGCTACAGGTTTTGAGGAGCCCAGCATGATCAGACCTCCAGCTTGATAGGAATGGTGCGTTTCTTTTCACTGCCGAACAGGCTGGTTTCGCCCGTACCTTCCGAGCAACCGTTGCCGAACGAAAAGCCGCAACTGCCGCGCACATTGAACGTGTTCTCGGCGTATTCGCGGTGCGTGCTGGGAATCACGAAGCGATCCTCGTAGTTGGCAATCGCCATGACGCGGTACATCTCCTCCACTTCGTTCTGCGTAATCCCTACCTGTTCCAGCACTTTGGTGTTAATGCGCTGATCGACATGCTTTGCACGCTGATAAGCGCGCATTGCCAGCATGCGCTCCAGTGCGCGAACTACGGGTACCGTATCGCCAGCCGTCAGCAGGTTGGCCAGATACTTGACCGGAATACGCAACTGGTTGACGTCTGGAATCTCTCCGTTGGCGCCCATGTGGCCGGCATTGGCAGCGGCGCTGATCGGCGACAACGGCGGCACATACCACACCATCGGCAACGTGCGGTATTCGGGATGCAATGGCAACGCCACCTTCCACTCCACCGCCATTTTGTACACGGGGCTGTTACGCGCCGCTTCC
>VFLF01000861.1 GCA_009885185.1 Nitrosomonadales bacterium
CCGGTGGTCACCGCGCGGAACAACTGGCGCATCAAATCCGGTAGCCGCGACACGTCATCCAGTTGCAGATTGAGCTTGGTCATCGAATCAAACTGCGCGAAATCTTCGACCTCCTGATACGAATGCCGATAACGCCCCGGCGTGCCCGGCCCGCCGGTAATCGCGATCACCGGCGCGCCCGCCATGTAGGCATCGCGCAAACCGGCGGCGAGGTTCGACGCGCCGATCTGCTGCCCCATGCACAGGCCGGGACGATTCGCCGCGCGCGCGTAACCGTCGGCCATGTAGGCGGCGGCTTTTTCGCCGTGCGTGAGAATTTTCTGGATACCGAGCTCGTCCATCTCGGCCAGCGCATCCATCAAGATCGTCGGCACGAAAAACGCATGGGTCACGCCGTAACCCTTCATGATCTCGGCGAAATATCTGGCTCCGGTGGTTTTGGGCATGGAAGGCTCTCGGTGAAGTGAACAGAATGAAACGAACAAGGAGTCGTATTCTAGGACGCGGGCAAACCGCGCGCCAGCGGGCATTGAACTCACCATCGCACCATAAGTTGGACGGCTGTCAGCGCGATGGTTTGAACCTTGCCCGCGCGTATAAAACCCGCCAGAATCAGCCGTCGCACCATTTCCGGAGGGGAAATATGCGTAGTCATTTTCTGTTCGCGGCATTCGCGACGTACGCCTTGATACCTGCGTCAAGCGTGGCGCAGGCCGCTTCGACAAGCTCAGGACAGGCCTATCCGGTACGCCCCGTGCGCGTGGTCGTCATGAGCACGCCCAGTTCCGGCCCCGACATACTTGCGCGGCTGCTCAATCCAAAATTCTCCGAGGCCTTCGGCCAGTCGCTGGTAATCGACAACCGCGCCGGCGCCAGCGGCATCATCGGCGCGGAAATCGGTGCCAAGGCCGCGCCCGACGGGCACACGCTGACCATGGCGACATCACAAGTGGTGATCGTCTCGGTGATGTACGAAAAATTGCCGTTCGACCTGCACAAAGATTTCGCACCCATCAGCCTGCTGGGTTCCACGCCGTTCATCTTCGTGGTCAACCCCTCAGTACCCGCCACCAACATCAAGGAATTTATCGCCCTGCTGAAAGCCAAGCCGGGGCAGATGCGCTACGGCTCCGGCGGTTCCGGCTCCCCGCCGCATCTGGCGGCGGAGCGCTTCAAGTCGATCACCGGCACGTCCATCGAGCACGTACCTTATAAGGGCGTCGCGCCCGCGCTCACCGACACCATCAGCGGGCAACTACAAATGACGATATCCGTGGTGCCGATGATCATGCCGCATATCAAGGCGGGCCGAGTACGCGCGCTCGGCGTCACCAGTCTCGCGCGCACCACGTTAGCACCCGACCTGCCAACGATCGCCGAATCCATACCCGGCTTCGAGGTCACCGGCTGGTACGGCCTGCTCGCGCCCGCCAAAACACCGGCGGCGCTGATTCAGCGGCTGAATACCGAGTTTGTAAAAGCCATGAAGTCGCCCGACATTCTGGAAAAAATGTCGGGCTTGGGCGCGGAAGCTAAAACCAGCACACCCGAAGAATTCGCCGCGCACATCCGCTCCGAGACGGAGAAAATGCGCGCGGCAGTGAAGGCATCGGGAGCGAAGGTGGAGTGATGATTACTTTTTATCTTCTTTAAGCACCCGCCACGCCGGCCCCATCATGGACCAGCGCTTGCCGTCCCAATAGATCAGGTGATATTTCATGCCTGCATCCTTGCCGGGCTCCAGGTATTCCACCTCATAAAATGTCATGCCCGGCTTGAGCGCCAGCTCCGCCACACGCCGTGCGCCACCGGGGAATTCCTTGTGCGCCACACTGCCCGCGCGGTACGCAATGATTTCCTCGGTCTTTGCAGCGTGAACCTTGACCACGGTTTGCGCCGGACGCGCGATCTTCGGCGCGCCGTCTTCCTTGAAATTTAATTTCTTGTGCATGTCGAGGATGGCGCTCTGCACATCGGGCGCGATCTTGTCCTTGAACGCCGCTTTCGCGCGCGCCTCGGTGGGAATCATGCCTGCAAACAGCGCCGTCGCGCCCTTGTTGTCCTTCTTGACGTGTACGCTCTGGTGCACCAGCTCGAACAGCGCTTTGAGATTCTCCGGCTTGTTCTCGTATTTGAAATCAGCGCTGTTCGCGGCAAACGCAATCCCCATCATCAACCCGAATGCAACCACACGTTGACGTAATGTCATGGCCATTCCCCTTTTCAGTTGTTGTGAATTCCGTACCCACGCAGCATACACCGTCTTCGCTTCGTCAACGCGGCTTGATCCCCGCCATCTGCGCGATTTTGCGATACCGCTCGGCGTCGGCGGTCACGAACGCGCGTATCTCCTGCGGCGTGTAGCTCACAATGATGCTGGTGCGCGATGCCTGATACGCCCGTCCTTCCGGGCTTTCCATCGCGGCCCTGAAACCCTCATGCAACTTGTTGACGATGGCGTCCGGCGTTTCGCTGCGCACGAAGATCGAACTCCACGAATAACTGACAAAATCCGCAAAGCCGCTTTCCTTCATCGTCGGCACGTCAGGCAATACCGGATGGCGCGTGTCCGCCGTGATGACCAGCGCGCGCATGCGGCCCTCGCGGATCAACTGCGCCGCGCCGCCGGAATCGATCATGCCTGAGGCAATTTGACCGCCGATCACATCGGTCATCACCGGCGACGCGCCCTTGTACGGCACCGGCGTGATGGCAAACCCGTTCACCATGCCGAACCATATACTCAACAATTCGTAACCTGCCGAGTAATTGCCCACGGCCAAAGGCACGCCCGCTTTTTTGGTGGCTGCGGTGAACTCCTTGAGCGTCTTGCTGGGAGAATTTCCGCTCACCACAAACGCGGTCGGCGACAGGCCAAACAGAATCACCGGGCGAAACTCCTTGGCTGGATCGTAGGGCAAATCCTTCATCACCACCGGATTCACGCCGATAGTTGAGGTAGTGCCGGTGAGCAATGTGTAGCCGTCGGCCGCCGCGCTTTTTACCGTCTGCACCGCGATGATGCCGCTGCCGCCGGGCCGGTTATCCACCACCACGCCCTGCCCCCACAGCTTCGACACCCACTCTCCGTAAAAACGCGGATTAGCATCAGCGCCACTACCGGCGGCAAAAGGCACCACGATGCGCAGCGGTTTGGTCGGGTAGTTTTGCGCCGCCGCGTTGCAGACAAGCGCCAGCCATGCCGTGCCGAAAATCGAGTACGGAAATTTCTCCATGAGCGACTCCACGTAAGGCCGTCGAGTGGTGACGCGACAATGTGCGCTTGGCCTATCCGCCAGTCAAGCGGCTGCGCTTATACGCGTGCAGCGCACATCGGCGCTGCTACAATTTAATTAAATATTGTTTATAAACAAGTACTTAAATTATATCCGATCTATACCGGCATCGCATCTATGTGCGCCGGATCAGGCGTCAGTTCGCCACGATCGATGCGCCGCACGAGTGCGGTCACCGCCGCATGTGTCGGCGCGGGTACGCCTACTTCAACGCCTTTGTCCGCAACCAAACCGTTGGTGAAATCAATTTCCGTGCGCCGTCCGCTCGTCACATCGCGCCCCACCGATGAGCGCGACGGCGCGGTGAGGGTTTTCATCCACGCCACGAGTCCCTCTTCGACACGCTTTCTGGCAGCCGCGTCGCCTGAGTTGGCATTGAGCCAATCATCGGGATCGACGCCCAGCAGCGTGACGACTTGATAGCCCAGCGCGCGTCCCACCGCGATGGCTTCGGCAGCCAGCCGCACGCCGATGCGATGCACCTTGCCGCGTTCGTTCAACACCGCGCGATTGTCCAATCCCGTTGCGCCCAGCAAGCCATGCG
>VFLF01000867.1 GCA_009885185.1 Nitrosomonadales bacterium
GCGCAGGAAGGGGAGCCAGTCGGTAGCGTAAGTTCGAAGAATCGTAGACCAGCCGGTCGACCGCCCCGATTGCTGTGCGTCCGGTGTACGCAGCATTGCCGTCGCTCACTTGGCGCAACTTGGACGGCCGCTGAGGCCGAAGAGCAGTCATCCACGGCAAGATCGGAGAGCGTCTCGTCTTGGCCGTCTCCTACCGTTGTGAGAACGAATGTCTCAACCCATTCCGATGCGGCATGCCCGATCCAATCCACCGCTGCCACCGTACAACCCTACCCTCCGCCTGCCCCCAGCGGCCGCAACGTCATCTGATCACCCCGCTGCGTCATCTCCAGCCGCCGCAAA
Source organism: Nitrosomonadales bacterium (assembly GCA_009885185.1). The sequence goes on from VFLF01000867.1 coordinate 343, forward strand.
AAATTCATTCCCAGCAGCACCGTATCTTTGCTCATGCCCTCGGCCACCACAGCGCCCAGATCGGTGATTTCAATGCCACCCAGACGCACACTGGCCAGACGCGCGGGATACCCATTCGCCGGGCCGGCGGCGGTTTGCATTGTGATCGCGGGGCCCAGTTTCAACCCTAGCTCATTCGCCAGCGCGCGCGGCAAGGCGATTTGTGTCGCGCCGGTATCGAGCAAAAATCGCACGCGGCGACCGTTGATTTCGCCGTCCGCGTAGTAGTGTCCGTCGCGGCTGCGCGCGAGCACGATTTCCGCCGACGCGGAGGCCTTCATATTGCGATTGGGATTGGCTTCGCGCTCGTTCCAGTCAGTAAAAAACCAGAACAACATGCCCAGCAGCAGCGCCCAGCCCAGCGCGATCATGTGAGTGTTGCCGCTGCTAAACCATCTGCGGCCACGGGCTGCGCGCATCAGATTTTCAGGATGTGCTCGCGGTAGTAGCGCAGCTCGGCGATGGATTCGTGGATGTCCGCCAGCGCTTCGTGCTTGCCGTGCTTGGTCAGACCGGCCATGATTTCGGGCTTCCAGCGCCGCGCGAGTTCTTTCAGGGTGCTGACATCGAGATTGCGATACAGCAGATATTCTTCCAGCTTGGGCATGTATTTGACGAGAAAGCGCCGATCCTGATGCACGGAGTTGCCGCACAACGGTGAAATGCGCGCCCCGACGTATTGCGACACGAACGCCAGCATCTGGTTTTCCACCTCGGCCTCGGACAGCGCCGAGGCCTTCACCCGGTCGGTCAGGCCACTCTTGCCGTGGGTGCCTTTGTTCCAGTCGTCCATCGCGTCCAGCAACGCGGTTGGCTGGTGCACCACCAGCACCGGCGCCTCGGCCACCACCGCGAGCTGCGAATCGGTGACGACGATGGCGATCTCCAGAATCCGCTCGGTATCCGGGTTCAGGCCGCTCATCTCGAGATCCATCCAGATGAGGTTGTTGGGGTCTTGTGCCATAATCAACTAGTGGAATTTTTCCGTGCTTATTCTGTCATAGTTATCCCATGAATGCATTTGGCCTGACATTTTTAATTGCCGTGTTGGCGGCGGCATCCGTGCGCTTTTGGCTGGCCACGCGCCATATGCGCCACGTGCAGGCGCATCGCGCGGCGGTACCGCCGGAGTTCACCGATCAGATCAGCCTTGAGGCGCACCAGCGCGCCGCCGACTACACCTGCGCCAAGGTTCGCCTCGGGCTGGCCTCGGGTGCGCTCGAAGTGGTGCTGGCGCTGGCCCTCACCTTCGGCGGCGGGCTGGAGCTTCTGCATCAGGCATCGGCCTCGCTGTTCAGCGAGGGGGTCGCGCGCGGCCTGACGCTGCTGGTGCTGACCACGCTGGTGATGACGGTGGTGGAATTGCCGTTCAGCCTGTACAGCACGTTCCGTGTTGAAGCGCGTTTTGGCTTTAACAAAATGACGCCCGCGCTGTTCTGGATCGATTTTTTCAAAGGCCTCGCCGTCGGCGCCGCGCTCGGCCTGCCGCTGGCAGCGGCAGTGCTGTGGCTGATGGCGCAAATGGGCGAATACTGGTGGCTGTATGCGTGGCTGACGTGGATGGTCTTTAACCTGCTGATGCTGGCGATTTATCCGATCTGGATTGCGCCGTTGTTCAATAAATTCACGCCGATGGACAACCCGGCGGTGAAAGAGCGCGTGGACAGCCTGCTCGCGCGCTGCGGCTTCAAGGTGAAGGGCCTGATGGTGATGGACGGCTCGATCCGCAGCAGTCACGGCAACGCCTACTTCACCGGTTTCGGCAAAACCAAGCGCATCGTGTTTTTCGACACACTGCTCGAGCGCCTCAACCCCACCGAAGTCGAAGCGGTACTGGCGCATGAACTCGGCCACTTCAAGCTGCGCCATGTGGTGAAGCGCATCGCGTGGACCTTCGCCGCGAGTTTCTTTTTCCTGTGGGCGCTCGGCGCGGTGATGCACCAGCCGTGGTTTTACGCCGGCCTGAATGTCGCCACACCGTCCACCGCGATGGCACTGATATTGTTTTTCCTGGTGATCCCGAACTTCACCTTCCTGCTGCAACCGCTGCTGGCGATGTATTCGCGCATGCACGAATTCGAGGCCGACCGCTACGCCGCGCAACACGCCAGTGCCGCCGATCTGGTGTCCGCCCTGACCAAGCTCTACAAGGACAACGCTTCGACCCTCACGCCCGACCCGCTGCATTCGATGTTCTACGACTCGCATCCGCCGGCGCTGACGCGCATTGAGCACTTGCAGGCACAGGCGTGACAACCTCATAAGTATTTGTTTTTAAATACTTTTTAAACTATGACCGCCATTGATCTCGCCAAGAGCAAATGCAAACCCTGCGAAGGCGGCGTGTCGCCGCTCACCGCTGATGAAGTGGCCAAGCTGTTAAAGCAACTCAAAGGCTGGGAGCACGCCGGCGGCGTCATCGCCAAGCGCTACGACTTCAAAAATTATTATCAGACCATGGCATTCGTCAACGCCGCCGCGTGGATATCGCATCGCGAAGACCATCACCCCGACATCGTGGTCGGCTACAACCAGTGCCGCGTGTCGTATGTCACGCACGCCATCAACGGCTTGTCGGACAATGATTTTATCTGTGCAGCGAAGCTCGATGCGCTGTTTGATCTTTAACAACGCATCGTTTGTCATGTGTAAAATCATTTCGGTGCAGACTAACCTGCGCGCAGCGCAGGTTAAGAAAAGCGCGGTTGCGCTTTTCGGCCGAAGCTAAAATGATTTTATCTGTGCAGCGAAGCTCGATGCGTTGTTTGATTTGTAATTTGTGACGACTGATCCTTCGCGCACCCCGACTTTACTGAACGGCCAGGTAATCGCCAGCTTTGGCCGCCGTTACCGCATCGAGCTACCCGACGGCACGCTGATCGAGTGCGCCACGCGCGGCAAAAAAAGCGACATCGCCTGCGGCGACCGCGTGAACATCCAGCACAGCGGTGATAACAGCGGCGTGATCGAATCCGTGCTGCCGCGCGGCACGCTGCTCTACCGCTCCGATGCGCACAAACAAAAACTCATCGCCGCCAATGTCACGCAGGTGGTGATCGTGATCGCGCCGGTGCCGAGCTTTTACGATGATCTGATTAACCGCTGCCTCATCGCCTGCGAGCACGCCGGCATCGCGCCGCTGATTGTGCTGAACAAAAACGACCTGCCGCAATTCGCCGCCGCGTGGGAGGCGCTGGCGGTGTATCGCGCGCTCGGCTATCGCGTGGAAGGCATCTGCGCCAAACACGATATCGCGCCACTGGCCGCGCTGCTCGAAGGCCACACCAGCGTGCTGGTGGGCCAATCGGGCATGGGCAAATCCACCGTGGTCAACAAGCTCGTGCCGGACGCCATGATGCGCGTGGCAGAAACCTCCGCCGCGCTCGACTCCGGCAAGCACACCACCACCGGCGCACGCCTGCTGCATATCAACGCCGGCAGTCACCTGATTGATTCACCCGGCCTGCAATCGTTCGGCTTGCATCACATCGGCGCCGAAGACACCGCGCAGGCCTTTATTGAGTTTCGCCCCTATCTGGGACACTGCCGCTTTCGCGACTGCACGCACCGCATGGAGCCGGGCTGCGCCATCATGCAAGCCAGCACGGACGGAAAAATCGCCGCGACACGACTGGCGTCGTACCGCACGCTGGTGGAAGAGCGGGTGCGGGCGCGGGCGAATCGGTACTGAACTTCAAGGGCGTGAACGGGTGAACGAGTGAACAAGTGAACGAGTAAAACCTCTCAGCGGCGCGGGGTTACTCGTTCACGCATTTACACCCCTACCCCAACGAATGCGCCAGCGTCACGATGCCGATCAAAAACATCCACATCACCAGCGCGCGCCAGATCAGCCCCACCGCACTCGACAAGTAATCCACGTCGGCATCATCGCCGGCGCCCAGTTCAGGCCGGTAGCGCACGCGGCCGTATTCATGCAGCTCACCGCCGAGTTTGACACCCAACGCGCCCGCGCCGGCGGCAAGAATCACGCCCTCCGCCGCGTTTGACCACTCGCGCGCCTGTATGCGCCAGCAATCGGCGGCATCCTGAAAATTCCCCACGATCGCAAAGCTCACCGCCGTCAGCCGCGCCGGCAGCCAGTCGATGATGTTAAACGCGCGCGCGGCGAATGTCGCGAAAGCGGCGGACTCGCCGCTTTCGGGTGCATCGGCGGTCAATACCGCCGTGCGCGCCGACCACCGCTGCTCCAGCACCGACGCCGCGCGATACAGCAAGGCGCCCGCCGGCCCGAGCACCACAAACCACGCCACCGGCCCGAACACATTGCGATGCGATGCGGTCAATCCCAGTTCAATCGCGACACGCGCGACTTCACCCGACGAGAGTTCACTGGAATCCTCGGCGCGCCACTGGGCCAGGTGGACGCGCGCGGCGGCTATATCGCCATCCTTCAGACACTGGTGGATTTCATTGTAAAAATTGCTGAACTGCCGAAATCCCACGCTGAGATACAGCACGCCGATGCTCCACAGCAACGCCAGCGGCGCGCTCGCACGATGCAGCAGCCATTCGACAATAAACACCGCCACCACCATCGGCGCCACCGCGATCAGCCATGCCACCACGCCATGCCGATACTCCCCGGCATCAAAGTGCCGCCGCAAGGTTTGTGCAAAAGCCGCATAGCCGTCGTGCAACAGATTATCGCGGCGCAGCGGCCTAGCCTGTTCGATAAGCAAGGCGATGAGTAATGCGAGAAATTTCATAGTGTCTGATCTGACGCGGGCGCGGCGTCTAAGTTCACGCCACAAACGGCGAGGACGCCTTCAGTCCGCGTCATAACGAATAGTCATCACTTTGATCTCGGTGGCGCCCGCGGGGCGGCGCCACGTCACCACGTCGCCCACCCGCGCGCCGATCAACGCCCGCGCCAACGGCGACGCCCAACTGATGGCGCCCGCGGCCAGATCGGCTTCGTCGTCGCCGACGATGTGATAGTGATGCCGCGCACCTGTTTCGTCTTCGATGCCGACGGTGGCGCCGAATCGTACCTCCCGCCCGGCCGTTGACGGCGCCGCGGGCACCGGCTCCGCGCGCTCCAGTTGCGCGCGCAGGTAGCGCAAATCGCGTTCGACTTCACGCAATTTCTGTCTGGCGCCGGAGTCATCCGCCGACAGCGGTTTTAATTGTTCGTGCCGCGCGGCCAGTTCGCGCTCGCGCGCCTGCAACCGGGCAAGCCCGCGCGCGGTGACGTAATTTGGATGCGCAGGCACCGGCCGTTCGGGCAACTCGCCCGCGGCGTCATCGTCGTCACTTTCCTTGACGAATGCACGGCTCATGGTATTACCTGCCACTCCCGCTTTGTAATCAACCAGCGAACTTTACACCACGGCAGCGCTGTTCTTCACGCGGCGCCATACCAGGATACGATTATTCGCCGGCATCGCCACATCGCGCATCAGTTCCAGCCCGATGCCCTGCGCCAGTGCGTTCACCGCCTCGACATCGCGCAGGGCGCTGCCGACACCGCGCGCGCGCAACATCTGGTCAAAGCGTGCATTGCTGTCGGCGGTAAACCGCCCGCCGTCATTGAAGGGGCCGTAGACCACCAGCGTTCCCTGCGCATGCAACACCCGGCCAATGCCCTCGAACGCCGCCTGCACCGACGCCCAATCCATGATGTGCAGCGTATTGGCGGTGAACACCCCATCGAATGTTTGCACCGCCGGCAGCGGCCACCGCGCCTCGCGCACGTCCAGTGCCACCGGTGCGCGCAGGTTCGGCAGCGCCGCCTCGGCTATCCAGGCGTTGATTCCATCGTGATGTTGCGGCAGATCGCTGGCGTGCCATGTGAGATGGGGTAAATGCGCGGCAAAATACGCCGCGTGCTGGCCGGTGCCGGAGCCGATTTCGAGCACGTCACGCGCGCCGGCAAAGGCCTCCCGCAGCACCTCGAGTATCGGGCCGCGGTTGCGTTCACAGGCTTCCGAGTAAGGCTTCATGGTGCCGATGGTGCTGATGGTACTGATGGCGCTTTGGCGTCCTGCCAGCCGAGAAACGGCAACAAATCGTCCTTGCGCGCCATGGTGTCCGCGTAACCCAGCTTGATCAGTTCGCGGCAATAGGATTTTTCAAACAACAGATACGACAGCAGGTTCGACCCGCTGCGGCGCGTGCCGCCCACCGTGGACAGCAAGAGGCGTATGGTGCGCGGCAATTCGTGCGCATAATCCGCGGCGATTTTCTCCAACTCCACGCTGGGCGAGATCACGCGGAATTCGACTTTGTGCAGCGGGTAGTTGGACTGTTTGCGGATTTCTTCCGGGATCAGCTCGATGGTGCGATTGATGCGCTGCAGGCGCTCCAGATCGACCTCCAGGCTGTCGAGAAAAATACTGTTCAATGCGTGCCCCGCGATCTGCGCCAGCGTCGGGTAGGCGCCGCTCTTGATGCGCTCCGCGTTGGGTTGCAATTGCCGGCCCACGCCGATCACCAGCAGCCGATCCGCCCCCAGGTGCAGGGCAGGACTCACGGGCGCGATCTGGCGCATGGAGCCGTCGCCGAAGTACTCGCGATTGATATGTGTCGGCGGAAAAATAAACGGCAGCGCGCTGGAGGCCAGCAGATGATCGAGTTCAATGGGCATCGCCACGCCGATGCGGCGCGCGCGCTGCCAGTTTTGCAGATCGGGGCGCCCCTGGTAGAACGTCACCGACTGGCCGGAGGTATAGCCCGAGCAGGTAATGCTCAGCGCGATCAAATCGCCCGCGTCGATGTTGCGCTGAATCGCGCTGAAATCAACATACCTCTTCAGCAGCGCGGCCAACGGCTTGTTGTCGAGCAGCGATACCGGGTAGTTGCCGCCGGACAGATTGCGCAATCGGCCGCCGAACAAACCGGCCAGCAGCCAGCGCGCGCTGTTGCGAAATGCGCCGAACAGGTCGGCGCGATATACGTGATGCACGTGAAAATTCTTCCATACCGTCATCAGCCGGCGCACGGCATGACGGAAGTTCGCCGCGTCGACCGCCAGTATGGTGGAGTTGACCGAGCCGGCCGAGGTGCCGCAAATAATCGGAAACGGCGTGCGCACGTCCTTGGGCTGCAACTCCGACAACGCGCGCAGCACGCCCACCTGATAAGCCGCGCGCGCGCCGCCGCCGGTGAGGATCAACGCCACCGTGGGCCGCGCCGCCGCGCCGCCGGAACCGACACTGGAACTGGAGTGGGTGTTTTGCATGCGTCCCTGTCGCCTTCACGCCGTGATACGTGCGATCACGGTACACGCCGCGCCGCTACGGCGCAATCGCCACGTCCACCGGTTGCGCCGCCAGCAGCCTCGACAGCACCTCTGGCGCGATACACACCAGAAAGCCGCGGCTGCCGCCGTTGATATGGATGGCCGGCAACGCCAGCACCGAGCGCTCCACGTACACCGGCATTTTTTTGCGGGTACCAAACGGCGAGGTGCCGCCAACACGATAACCGCTGTGGCGTTGCGCCACCTCGGGCGCGCAGGGTTCCACGCTCTTCACGCCGATCACGCGCGCCAGCGCCTTGGTGGACACTTTGCGGTCGCCGTGCATCAGTACGATCAGCGGCGCGCCTTTATCGTCCGCCATCACCAGGGTTTTCACCACCGCATGCTAATCGACACCCAATTCGCGCGAGGATACCGCCGTACCGCCTTTTTCTTCGTAGGAATAGAAGTGCGAAGTAAACGCTATTCCGGCGGCGCGCAACGCCAGCACCGCCGGGGTAGATGGCACTCGCTCGCCGCTCATGCCGCGCCACGCCCCGCCGACAGCACGCGCGCCAGCACCAGCAGCATGCCCGCCGTCGCACCCCAGATGTAACGGCCCTCGTACGGGATCGCCAGGTAATGACGATGCCGCCCGTTGAAGTCGTATTCATGCCGCTGGTAGCGCGCCGGATCGAGAAAATGTTCCAGCGGTATTTCGAAAATATCCGCTACCTCGAACGGATCGGGCCGCGTGTCGAAGGGCGCCTCGATCCAGCCCACCACGGGCGTAATACGAAAGCCGGAGGGCAGCGGATATTCCGGCAGCGTGCCCAGCACCTTGACGTGCCGGCGCTCCAACCCGATTTCTTCTTCGGTTTCACGCAGGGCGGTCTCCTCTCGGCCCGCATCCGCGGCCTCGACGCGTCCGCCCGGAAAGCTGATCTGGCCCGCGTGCGCGGAGAGATGCGGCGTGCGCTGGGTAAACAGCAGATTCACGCGTCCGTCGCGCGCCACCATCGGCACCAGCACCGCGGCATCATTGACGATGGAGCCGTCCGCGATTTCACCCACGTGCAAATCCGCCGGATCGGCCGGCGGCGGCGGCAGGCGCAAGCAGGCGGCAATGGCGCCGGGGTCTAACGACAAAACAGAAGTCAAGGTTTGCGTCTGTGAAAGATTGAATACAGGTTCATCTATGGCAAAGGGTCCGCCGTTAAGCGCATCGCGTTAATCGGCCTTCGCACCCGATTCCTTGATGACCTTCGCCCACTTGGCGACTTCGACCTTGATGTAGGCTGCGAACTGATCGGCGGGGTTGTTCACCGGGTCAAAGCCCAGCACCGATAGCCGCTCCCTCGCGTCGGGCATCAGCACGATAGCACCAATGCTCTTGTTCAATTTATCGACGATGGCCTTAGGCGTACCCGCCGGCGCGAAGAACGCGATCCAGGTGTAATCCTCGTAGCCGGGAAAACCCTGCTCCGCCACGGTGCCCACATCGGGCAGCGAGGGCATGCGTTGCGGGCTGGTGACGGCAATGCCGCGGATACGTCCCGACTTGATTAACTGCACGGAGGGCGGCATGGCGGTCAAGCCTATCGGCACCTGATTCGAGGCAGTGGCGAGTATCGCGGGCATGGCGCTGCTGTAGGGCACGTGCTCGATGTTCAGCCCCGCCGTCAATTTGAGCAGCCGTTCGCCGGTGAGATGCGGCGTGCTGCCCGCGCCGGCCGATCCATACTGGAGTTTTTGTTTTTTGCCGAGCGCGATCAGTTCGCGCAAATCTTTCGCCGGCGTCGCCGGATTGACGAAAATGATGTTGGGGCTGGTGCCGGCATTGATGATGGGCGCGAAATCCTTGAACGCGTTGTAACCGGGATCTTTGTAAAGACTGAATGCCGCGGCGTACTGGCTGCTGTTGCACAGCAGCGTGTGTCCGTCGGGCGTGGCGGTGACGGCGATGCGCGTGGCCAGCGTGCCGCCCGCGCCGCCGCGGTTGTCGATCACGATGGATTGTCCCAACTGATCGGACAATTTCTGCATCACCACGCGCGACATGAGGTCGATCGGCCCGCCCGCCGCGCCCGCCGCCAGCACGCGGATGGTTTTGGTTGGCCACTCAGCAGCATAGCCGGGTGTGCTGCATAGGACGCTCGTGGTCATGGCAATAGCAAGCCATTTTGCGTGCATGAAATCCCCCTCCGGTGATAGACATGAACTCTGCCTTCATTGTATGCCAGCTTGCGGCGAATTTGACAGGGTTGCGGTGATCCCGTGTAATGACCCGCACCGAAGGAGAAAACCATGTGTCGCATTCTTGCCGTCATCGCATCCGCCCTGCTGCTCGCGGCGCCCGCACTCGCGCAGACCCAACACACGCGCCCGATCCGCCTGATTGTGCCGTATGTGCCCGGCGGCGGCTCGGACACCATCGCCCGCATCCTCGCGCCGTACATCACCGAGCTCTTCGGCCAGCAAGTGGTGATCGACAACCGCGGCGGCGCCAACAGCACCATCGGCACGCATCTCATCGCGCGCGCCGCGCCCGACGGCCACACCATCGGCATGATCGATTCGGCGTTTGTGATCAACCCCGCCGTGCAGGACAAACTGCCGTACGACACCTTGCGCGATTTCACACCCATCGCGCTGGTGCGCGCGGCGCCGCTGGTGTTGCTGGTGCATCCCTCCATGCCGGTGGCGAACCTGAAGGAATTCATCGCGCATGCCAAGGCGCGCCCCGGCAAGCTCACCTACGGCTCGGCGGGCACCGGCTCCGGCCAGCACATGGCGGGCGCGCAGTTTCACAAGGCTGCGGGACTCGACATTATTCACGTACCGTATAAAGGCAGCGGACAGGCGATGACTGACCTGCTCGGCGCGCAGATCGCGTTGATGTACATCACGCAAAGCGTGGCCAACCCGCACATCGCCGGCGGCAAGCTGCGTCCGCTGGCGATCAGCAGCGCCGCGCGTTCGCGCTTTAACCCCGACGTGATCACCTTCGCCGAAGCAGGATTTCCATCGGTGAACGCCGTCACCATCAACGGACTCATCGCGCCGGCGGGCATGCCGCGCGACGTGGTACAACGATTAAACGCCTTGGTCGTGCGCCTGCTGAAAAGCCGCGAGTTGGAAAAGAAACTGCCCGATCTTGAAACCGATGGCGAACCGTTAACGCCGGCCCAATTCAGCGCGTGGATCAAGGCCGAGGTCGAGAAATGGCAAAAGGTATTGAAATGAATTAATTATTAAATATCGTTTAAAAACAAATACTTACATAACTATACGCATTCACGCATCATCCAGTTCGCTACACCCGCCAGCGCGCCATCGCCTTCCGGCACACCCAACACCTGCACGCCTTGCGGCAAACCCTGCACCTGCAACAGCGGCAGACTGAACGCGGGTACGCCGAGCCATGAGCCGTACACCAGAAAGGTGCGGTTGCCGGTGTACTCCAGCCCTTTGATGGCCGGCCCCGATGACGCGAGCGTGAGATAACCGTCAGCGTCACCCAGTGTTTCGCACCACCAGCGGCGCATCGCGTTACGCTGATCGAGCAGCCGCTCGTAATCATGCGGCGTCATGTCATGGGCGCGCTTGACCAAGCCATGCAGGCGCTCGCCGATCACCTTGCCGTAACGCGCGATGTAATCTTCAAACGGCCAGCGCAGTTCATAGGCCACGATGTCCAGTGAACCATCCACATTCATCATCAACTGATCTTCCAGCGCCGCCACGCGCGGATCGGTGTGGCGGCTCACGATCTCGACGCCGCGCGCAGCCAACGATTCCACCACGGATTCAAACTGCGCTTCGGTTTCTTTATCGATCTCGCTCCAGCCGCGTGTGTACAGCCGGATCAATTTGCGCGGCGGCTTTGCTGCCGGAACTTCCGCATCCGCGCCCTGCAAAAAGCGTCTGCCGGGGCTGGCGATGCCGAGTGAAATCTGCGATGCCACGCGCCACACGTCACCGAGCGTCGCGCCGATCACGCCCAGATGATCCGCCGTTGATGACAGCGGATGCACGCCGCCCAGATGCAGCTGTCCGAGGCTGGGCTTGAAACCCACCGCGCCGCAGTACGATGCAGGGCGCAGTGTCGACGCTTGTGTTTGCGTGCCGAGCCCCACCGGCGCCATACCCGCGCCCACCGCCGCCGCCGTGCCGCTGGAGGATCCGCCCGGCGTGCGTGTGACATCGAAGGGGTTGGTGGTCGGCCCCGAAAAACCCAGTGCGAATTCCGTGGTCACGGTTTTGCCGAGTATCTCCGCGCCGCCCTTGCGCAACGCCGCCACGCAGGCCGCGTCCTGCCCCGACTGCCAGCCCTTGAACGCGGGACTGCCCATCTGCGTGGGCATGTCGGCGGTGGCGATGATGTCCTTCACCGCCACCGGGCAGCCATCGACCATCGACAGCGGCTTGCCTGCCTTATAGCGTTTGGTGGCAGCGTCGGCGGCCTTGCGCGCGGCGTCGATGTTCAGCGTCACGAATGCCCGCACCGTGTTGTCGCGCGCGGCGATGACATCCAGACAGCGTTCGAGAAGCTTTCGCGGCGTATCACGGCCCGAATGAAAATCCGCGATGCAGCGGTCAAATGAAATAAGGTGGGGGTTGTGCCAGCGTTGCATGGTCTGATCCTTCGATTTTTGACGGCGCGGCGACAATCGTATCAGCGGGAAATAGCCACCATGATTCTAGCCGAGTACCGGGCGATACCGACGCCCGCCACGCCTGCGATACCCGCTATCGCGCTAATCGCCCAACTGCACCCCACAACACGCGAGTTAGATTATGATGAGCGCGGACGCGTCCCCTTGCCGTCATCTCGGTACCGCGGCGATAGCGTGCCAACCAAAACGAAAAGGGAAGAACATGCGTACAAAAATACTGCTGCAATGTGCGATGTTAGGCGCAGCGCTGTCGATGTGCATGGGCGCCGCCTCGGTATCGGCCGCCGGCATGGGGGGCATCACCGTACGCTCGCTGCTGGGTCAGCCGCTGGTCGCGGACATCGAATTGACCGCACGCGACAAGCGCGAATTGGAGGGACTGTCGGCGCGCATCGCGTCCGTCGTCGCGCACCGCAACGCGGGCGTTCCCAACATCACTGCGTCAGTGGGGCTCAAGGCTTCCATACAGACCGGCAAAGACGGTCGATCCTTCATCCGCGTCGAATCCGTGCAGCCGGTCACCGAACCCGCAGTGAAGCTGTTGATTGAGCTTTCCAGCCCCGACGCGTCGTCGCTGCGCGAGTTCAACGTCTTGCTAGAACTGCCGGAAGTGCAGCGAAAGTAAGCCGCGGGGCGCGTTTTGCAAACTGTCTGTCGCGGTTCGCTACGACTCAACCCTGACCACCTTGAACGCAACGCGCTCGCAGGCCGCGTTGCGTTCGATAACCGCCTTCGGCCGCAGCACGATCAGTTGACTCTTCGTCATCATGTACACGTCTTCCACGCTGGTAAAGGAACCGCTGCGCACCAGCACCTCCACTTCCGGTTGCGTGACGGCATCGGCGCTGAGCAGTATCGCGTAATCCAGTGGAATCCGCTGCGAAATACCCATCTGCGCCTGCCGTTCTTCTTCGCGCCGCATGCGCACCAGCATTGCGTTTGGGCTCAGCAATTGCACGCCCACGTGCTGCCGGTTGCCTTCGACGCGCTGCACCCGGCGTATCACGCCGACGCGCCATGCGCGCGGCACATCGCCCTCTACGCCCGCCAAGGTGCCGACTTCCACCCAGTCGCCCGCCACCGCAGGAATCACCGCGCTATAGCCGCCTTCGCTCACATCGTCCACCACCCAGCTTTCCGCCGTTGGCTGATCGGTAAAATCCAGCGAGTCGCTCACCGCGAATTCGAGCGTGCGCATGATGTCCTTGAATCCAGGCACCACGGTAATGCGGGCATTGACTTTCTGCCGCTCGTGCTGCCGCGCCTGTGTTTTGCCCGACCAATCCTGATGCACGTGCTCGAGAATAGACTTAACGAATGCCGGATCCGCTTTGTCTTCCAATCCAAGGCCTAGTGGCAGTTCGCGCGTCGTTTTGATGTGCGCAAAGGCTTTTTCCAGCGCATCCACCGCCGGCCCTGCGCCAAAATAACGCGCATCGGCATCCGCCGACGGCGTACGCGAGGTACGCAATGGCGCTTGTGGATTTTTTAGATCGAACCAGTGCGTGCATTGCGGGTCGGTCGTCTTCGACAACACAAACATCGACGCAAACTGGCTCACCACTGACGAGGCGAGATCCTGCCCAAGCGGCTGAAGACTCTCGCATGGCAGCGCCGACTGCATCAGCGCCTTGAGAAACTCACGCTTGACGGTGGTGGTTTCGCCCGGATAAATCAGCATCTCCGCATCGACATCGTCCGACGCTACTGCCGAATACAGGCTCGCCAGCCCCGACCACAATTCCGCTTTGGGAGCGGCATAGCGGATGCGCGTCCACTGCAATTGACGCCGCAGCGCACGTATGGCGCGTGCCAGCGCCACGGGCGCCTTGATCCGGAACGCGACGGCGCCGCGCGGATCGGCGAAGTACCGCTGCACGCATCTCACGTAAGCTGCCGCCAACGCGCGCCAGTATTCGTGAGCGCCGTTCCATAACTCGCCTTCGCGCAACTTCTTCTGACGCGCGGTGTTCAGATATTCGCGTAACAGTAAGTGTGTATGTTTCAGCGCGGCGATATCCAGCCGCTGGATTTCGTCGTAACAATCATCCGGCTTCATCCCGTCCGCACTGCCGATGGATTCCAGCGCTTCCGTAATCGATTTCACAGCCGCCACGGCATTGCCCTGGGGCAGCGCCGCGATCACATCACGCGCGCGCCTGACAGCGTTCCCGCCTGCCGCACCGCGTTTCCCTGGCCAGTTCAACATATTATCTTCGTCCTCGGCTATTCGATGTTCATTCTAACCAAAAACCCTGGCACTTCACGCCCGTTTGCGTGGCTGCGGCTGCCGGGCGCCCCAAGCACGCACAGACCCGGTAAAATGCATACTCATTTTATCCGCCGCCGATCTGGCGCTATTCGTCTGTCCGTCATCTTGATTTCCATTACCGTCAACGGCGAACATCGCCGGTTTGAAGCGCCGCTGACCTGCGCCGGTCTGGTGGCGGCGCTCGGCCTGACCGGCAAGCGTGTCGCTTTCGAATGCAACGGCGAGATCGTGCCGCGCAGCACACTGCAAGCGCACGCGCTCGCGGACGGCGACAAAATCGAAATCGTAGTCGCCGTCGGCGGCGGTTGATCCCAATCCAAGTTGTCATCAAAGGAGTTGTTCATCATGACCCCGCACGAAAACCTGGATCCGCTGTTGATCGGCGGCAAAGCCTACGCCTCGCGCCTGCTGGTGGGCACCGGCAAGTACAAGGATTTCGCCGAAACCCGCGCGGCCGTGGAGGCCAGCGGCTCGCAGATCATTACGGTGGCGATACGCCGCACCAACATCGGACAAAACCCCAACGAGCCCAGTCTGCTCGATGCGATTCCGCTGTCCAAGTACACGCTGTTGCCCAACACGGCCGGCTGCTACAGCGCCGATGACGCGGTGCGCACCCTGCGTCTCGCGCGCGAACTGCTCGACGGACACGATCTGGTCAAGCTGGAAGTGCTGGGCGATCCGAAAACGCTGTATCCCAACGTGGTTGAAACCATCGCCGCCGCAAAAACGCTGGTGAAGGATGGCTTCAAGGTGATGGTCTACACCTCCGACGACCCCATCATCGCCAAGCAGCTCGAGGAAATCGGCTGCGTCGCGGTGATGCCGCTGGCGTCGCTGATCGGTTCCGGCATGGGCATCCTGAATCCCTGGAATCTGGCGATCATCCTCGACAATGCCAAAGTGCCGGTGCTGGTGGACGCCGGGGTAGGAACCGCTTCCGATGCGGCCATCGCCATGGAACTGGGCTGCGACGGCGTGCTCA
>VFLF01000864.1 GCA_009885185.1 Nitrosomonadales bacterium
ACGATGAAACTGGCTTCTTCGCCGTGCAGATATTCTTCGATCACTACCCGGTGCCCTGCGTCGCCCAGCGTGTTGTCTGAAAGCATGGCATCTACGGCGGCATGCGCCTCTTCAGCGGCCATAGCTACAACCACACCTTTCCCTGCGGCAAGACCATCGGCTTTCACCACGATCGGCGCGCCTTGTTGATCAATGTAAGCATGCGCTCTAGCTGCATCGGTAAAGGTAGCAAATGCTGCCGTAGGAAGACGATGCCGCGCCATGAACTGCTTGGCAAAATCCTTCGAGCTTTCGAGTTGGGCTGCCGCACGCGTGGGCCCGAAAATTTTTAAATTGGCTGCGCGAAAAGCGTCCACAACTCCCGCTGCCAACGGCGCTTCGGGACCGACTACCGTCAAGCCAATGCTTTCACGCCGGGCAAACTCCAACAGCGTGCTAATGGTGGTAATGGGCACGTTAGTTACACCCTCTTCCGTCGCCGTACCCCCATTGCCGGGCGCAACGAAGACCTGCGTGACTTTGGGCGATTGCGCCAACTTCCAAGCCAGTGCGTGTTCACGTCCTCCGGAACCAATGATTAGAATTTTCATAATTTAGTTAAACGCGGCAATCATAGCGATGCATTTCATTGCCTGGGTTTTTGGCTTGGTAATCATTGGAATGGTCTGAATTTACATCGAGGACAATACAAAATAATCCTCTCTTCATCGTTAATGCTCAGCGACCCCACTCTCAATTGGCTCAAACTCCAATGTCCAAATCGTCCGTCGCTGAAAAAAACTTCTCCGCTGGCAAAACACGGAGACCAATCTAATGTGTGGTGTACGTCGTTCTCATTTGTTGTCTTTGCATTGGCAAAATAGCGGCGTACCTGCGCTTTTTTGATGAAAAAGCTTGCACAAGCAACCGAACTATCCTTATCGGCTGGTGACTTTGCAGCATTTTCCTGGATGGTTATCTTGATTATTTTTGGAAGCTTAAGCGGGCACAGTTGCGGCTCGAACTCCGTTCCCTTTGTGCATTGATCGGTTGCAAACGAGGTTGTCGATATTGCAAACAGGCACACGGCGAAAAACAAGCGGTTTACCATTTAGCTGTATTTGCCTCGGTTGGGTTTTTCCTGGAAATATCCGTATGTCTAAATATCTCACTCATTGGAACTTTCAATGTCACAGTCAATTCAGAAATAAGCCACTTCAGGGATGCATTTTGGGCATCCGTTACGGCCTGATAGATTTTTTTTGAGTCAGGCACGCTATTGCCGCGAGGTAACGCTTCACCCACTAACTCTATACCAATGCTGTCTTGATTAGATGGAAATCGATCTGGTACCTGTTTCTTCATTTCGCGCTGGTTTTCTTTACCTGGATTGAAGCGCCGCAACATATTTAATTCGACCGGCGTACAACGTTTCTCCAAAAGACAACGTGCTTTTAATCTTCCTGTGTGCCACGTTTGTTTATAAAGGGAAGCAGTTTGATAGATTGTTCCGTCCCTATCTATAAGGAAGTGGCACCGGTGGCAGATGGCTTTTTATAGCTATCGAGTGCCGATTGCGACGTAGCTCCTCCTGTTTGATGGACAATGATGCCATGAACAATTTTCATGCCATCGCGTTCAATGTTGGAGCTTCGTGAACGGCTGATCCGAGCATCGATGGCCACTCCATTTACATCAATCAATAACATAAAGTTTCCTTTTCAAGTGTAAATTCTGAATTTCTTGCCTTACATAATCCTCTATCTTCCAATGATGTACGGCCAGCCCGCATAAGGCGCAGACGTCATCCCCGACCCCGGATTATTCAGGCTTAATGTTTGAAATGCCGGACACCGGTAAACACCATTGCTAAACCCTGTTCGTTCGCCGCAGCGATCACCTCATCATCACGCATCGAGCCGCCGGGCTGGATCACCGCGGTGATGCCAGATTGCGCCGCTTGGTCGATGCCGTCGCGGAACGGGAAAAATGCATCGCTCGCCATCACCGACCCCGCCACCAGCAGCCCCGCCTGCTCGGCCTTGATCGCCGCGATACGCGCCGAATTGATACGCGACATCTGACCCGCGCCGACGCCGACCGTCATGCGATCCCGGGCGTACACGATGGCGTTGGACTTGACGAATTTAGCGACGCGCCAGGCAAACAGTAGATCGTCCATTTCTTTGGGCGTCGGCGCACGTGTGGTGGCGACGGTGGTGGTATCGAGTAGCTGGATATCTGCCTCCTGTACCAGCAAGCCGCCAGCGACACGTTTCATATCCCACTGGGCCACTGGCCCGGTCCACCCACCACACTGCAGCAGACGCACGTTCTTCTTCGCGGCCACTGCGACGATCGCCTCCGGACTAACCTCGGGCGCGATAATGACTTCGACAAATTGACGATCGACAATCGCTTGCGCTGTCGCACCATCCAATCGTCCGTTAAACGCAATGATGCCGCCAAAGGCTGACTCTGGGTCGGTCTGGTAAGCGCGATTATATGCATCGAGCAAATTTTCACCGTAGGCCACACCACATGGGTTGGCGTGCTTGACGATCACGCACGCGGGCGCCACCTCGAACTGCTTGACGCATTCCAGTGCGGCATCGGTATCTGCAATGTTGTTGTACGACAGTTCTTTGCCCTGCAACTGGCGCGCGCGGGCAATGGTGCCGACAGGCGCAGCGTGCTCGACATAGAACGCCCTCTGTTGATGCGGGTTTTCGCCGTATCGGCAGATTTGCGCGCGCTCAAATTGCAACGTTAGGCGCTCGGGGAACGTGTCCTTACCGCCGGTGTCGTTTATAGCGGTTAGGTAATTGCTTATGTGGCCGTCGTATTGCGCGGTATGGGTAAAGGCTTTTTTTGCCAGATTGAATCGCGTGGCGTCAGTCAGCGCGCCGTCGTGGATTTTCATTTCGGAGATAAGTGCTGCGTAGTCCGCCGGGTCGGTCACGATGGCGACGTGCTGATAGTTCTTGGCCGACGAACGGACCATCGCCGGGCCACCGATGTCAATGTTCTCGATCGCTTCGTCGAGCGTATGCGGCCCGGACACAGTAGCGACAAACGGATACAAGTTCACGCACACCAAATCTATATAGGACATGCCATGCTCGCCCATGGTGGCGACATGCTCCGGCAGATCACGACGCGCAAGAATACCTGCATGGACTTTGGGGTGGAGGGTTTTTACGCGGCCATCGAGCATTTCTGGAAAGCCGGTGAAATCGGCGATATCGATCACCGGCAAGCCCGCGTCGCGAATCGCTTTGGCCGTCCCCCCTGTGGACAGGAGTTCACCCCCCATTTCGACCAGCGAGCGAGCAAAATCGAGCAGGCCGGACTTGTCCGACACGCTCAGCAGGGCGCGTTGAATTTTCATGGATAAAGCACAATTTAATCCGCGAGACCGTGCTCGCGCAATTTCTTGCGCAGCGTGTTGCGGTTGATGCCGAGGAGTTCCGCCGCGCGGGTCTGATTGCCCTGCGCGTGGTACATGACCACCTCGAGCAAAGGCTTCTCGACGCAGGTCACGACCATGCTGTAGATCCCCGAAGGCTTCTCGCCATCGAGATCCTTGAAGTACTGCTTCATCATCTTGCGCACGGTGAGCGACAGTTCGTTCTCGCGCTCGGCGGCTTCCGCCCTGGCGGCGGTCCGGGCTTGGGTTCTAGGCTGCAAGGGCCACCTCTTCGATGTATTCGAGGCGCTCGGAGCGCGCGGAGAGGCCGTCGAAGAAGAGGCGGACGGCTTCGAGCTGTTCATCCGAGGTCTGGAGCTGGTTCATGCGCGCTCGGAAAAGCGCGGAATTCTTGAGCCCCCGGGTGTACCAGGCGATGTGCTTGCGCGCCACGCGCGAGCCGCGCTCCATGCCGTAGAAGGCATAGAGGTCGTCCAGGTGGCCGAGGAGGACTTCGCGGATCTCGGCGACTTCGGGGTGGGCGAGCTTCTCGCCCGTCTTCAGGTAATGGTCGATCTCGCGGAAGATCCACGGGCGGCCCTGCGCGGCGCGACCGATCATCACGGCGTCCGCCCCGGTGTACTCGAGGACGTGCTTCGCCTTCTCCGGGGAGTCGATGTCGCCGTTGGCCATCACGGGGATGCCCACGGCCGCCTTCACGTCCCGGATGGTGTCGTACTCCGCGTCGCCCGTGTACATGCAGGCGCGCGTGCGCCCGTGCAGGGCGATGGCGGCGATGCCGCAGTCCTCGGCGATGCGCGCGATCGCGAGGGCGTTGCGGCTTTCCTTGCTCCAGCCGGTGCGGAACTTGAGCGTGACCGGGACGTCCACGGCCGCGACCACCGCCTCGACGATGCGCCGGACCAGCGGCTCGTCCTTCAGCAGCGCCGAGCCCGCCGCCACGTTGCAGATCTTCTTGGCCGGGCAGCCCATGTTGATGTCGATGATCTGGGCGCCCTTGTCGACGTTGTACCTCGCGGCCTCGGCCATCATCGCGGGGTCGGACCCGGCGATCTGGATGACCTTCGGCTCGACCTCGCCCTCGTGGTTCCCCCGGCGGATGGTCTTCTCGCTTCCCCAGAGCAGGGAGTTGGAGGCGACCATCTCGGAGACGGCCATCCCCGCGCCCATCCTCTTGCAGAGGCTGCGGAAAGGACGGTCCGTCACGCCCGCCATGGGCGCGACGACGAGGTTGTTCCTGAGGGAGATGGTCCCGATCTTCACGGCGTTTGTAGTCGGTCTGGGAGCCGCGGAAAAGGCGCTTATTTTATACGCAGCCCCATCCGGGCGAGAAACTTTTTTGATGTTGCGTTGCCGCCAGGCGACGCGTTCTGCGCCAAGTCAAGCGCGGGCCGATTGCATCGCGCGAACAAGAAGCATGCCACCGCGCCGCACGCATTGTTAAGGCGTGCGAGCGATGCACTAACGCACCAGCCCTCGCGGCACCGGGGCGGCGCATCGACGCACTAGGTCTCGCGCCCGAAGCCGCCGCCGCCGGGCGTATCGATGACGAAGACGTCGTTCACGCCGACTTGGGTCTCGTCGGCGAAGCCCAGGTCGGTGCGCGAGCCATCGGCGCGCTCGACCCAGTTGCGGCCGACGTCGCCGGGCGAGCCTCCGGCCATGCCGTACGGCGGCACGCGACGGTGCCCGGCGAGGATCGCGGCCATCATGGGCTCGAGGAAGCGGATGCGCCGCGTGGCGCCGTTGCCGCCATGCCATTGGCCGCGCCCGCCGCTGCCGGCCCGTATCGAGTGGGCATCCACTCTCACGGGATAGCGCCATTCGAGGACTTCGGGGTCGGTGAGGCGCGAGTTGGTCATGTGCGCCTGCACCGTATCGGTGCCGTGGAAGCCGGGCCCGGCGCCGGTACCGCCGGAGATCGTCTCGTAGTACTGGTAGGTGTCGTTGCCGAAGGTGAAGTTGTTCATGGTGCCGTAGGAGGCGGCCATGACGCCCAGCGCTCCGTAGAGCGCGTCCGTGATGCACTGCGAGGTCTCGACGTTTCCTGCCACCGTCGCGGCGGGAGAGCGCGGGTTGAGCATCGAGCCTTCGGGAATGATCACCTA
>VFLF01000225.1 GCA_009885185.1 Nitrosomonadales bacterium
GCCCACGCCCCACTGCGAGCCAGCCGTGTTTATCCACCAGCGGTTTGGTGCGCGGGTCATTCACGTCGTCCTTGTGCCAGGTTTTTTCTTCCGCCGCGCGGTTGCGTTGGCTCGCGGTGCCGTCGAGCGGCAACTGTGATTTTTTCAGTTCCGGCAACAAGCCGATTTCTTCGACGATTTTGTGAAAGGTTTCAATCGCAGGGTCCACCGTCACCAGCCCGCCGTACACCTGACACTGCAAAATGATTTCAGCGATTTCGCACACCGACACCTTGGCTGCCAGCGCCGCGCGCACCGTGTCTTCGAGCAACCGTTGCGACTTCGCCATGGTGTATTGCCCGATCAGCACCAAAAACCGCGTGCGTGTGTCCAGCGCCGGGCGGCGCGACAGGCCTGTGATCTGATAGTCAAGCCACGCGCGGGTGAAATGTTGATCGATGGCATCGCGCTGCGCAAGGCGATTTTCGAAACCCTTGCCCTGCATCTTGATGCCGGTGTCGAAAGCATCGGCGCCGTATTTGGTGCGTAAATCATCGGACATGATTATTTCCTGGTGTGAATGGAGGGAACTGGAAAACGCCGACTCTACCCAACCGCACGCACGTTATTCGATCTTCAACCCAATCGCGCGCACGATCTTGCCGTACTTGTCGATTTCGCTTTTCAGATAAGCCGCCATCTGCGCCGCGGGCCGCGCCTGCGGTTCGACACCTATCGCGGCAAAGCGCTCGCGCACATCGGGCAGGCTGACGGCCTTCACTAGCTCCGCATCCAGACGCGCGACAATATCCTTGGGCGTAGCGGCGGGCACCAGCACCGCATTCCACAGCACGTGCTCGTAACCGAGCACACCGGCTTCGATCATGGTGGGCACCTCCGGCGCACTCGGCGAGCGTTTGCCGCCGGTCACCGCCAGCGCGCGCACGCGACCGGTGCGGATATGCGGCAAGCCCTGCGCCATGCCCGAAAAATACGCCGCCATCTGCCCGCTGATCACATCCACCGTCGCCTGCCCGCCGCCTTTATAGGCGACGTGCGTCATCTGCGCGCCGGTCATCGAACTGAACAGCTCGTAAGCGAAGTGATCAGAATTGCCCGCGCCGGATGAGGCCACGTTCATTTCGCGCGGCTTCGCTTTCGCCAGCGCGATCAACTCCTTGATCGATTTCACCGGCAGCGACGGATTTACAATCAGTATGTGCGGTCCGGCGGCAGCCTGCCCCACCGGCGTTAAATCGCGCAGCACGTCGTAGCCGAGTTTTTGATAGGCGCTGTACGCTACCGCAATGCCGGTATTCGCGTAGAGCGCGGTGTAGCCATCCGGCGGCGATTTGGCCACCGCCTCGGCGGCGATGTTCGCACCCGCGCCGGGGCGGTTCTCGAACACCACTGTTTGACCCAGACCTTCGCCAAGTTTTTGCGCAACGATGCGACCCACCACGTCGCTCGAACTGCCCGCCGGAAAGCCGATGATCATGCGCACGGATTTGGCCGGGTATGCCGATTGCGCCTGCGCAAAAAAAGGCGCGGTCAAAAACACCGCGCCCCAGAGCCATGGTTTTGACACCGCCATCACTCCATGTTCTTCACGTTCGGCCCGGCGACGAGTTCCATTTCGGTCATCGCAATAATCTCATCCGCCGTAAAGCCCGGCGCCACCGCGTCGATCACAAAACGCTTGCCGTCCCAGCGCATCACCGCGAGATCGGTCACCACATAACTCACGCAACCCTGCCCGGTCAGCGGATAGGTGCATTTTTTGCGCAGCTTCGGGCGGCCTTTGCTGTCGGTGTGTTCCAGCACAATAATCAAATCACCCTTGCCTGAAAGCAAATCCATCGCGCCGCCGATGCCGCCGCGCTTGGCGTCGGCCGTGCTCCAGTTGGCGACACTCGCCGTGCCATCGACTTCATACGCGCCGAGAATCACGGTGTCGATGTGCCCGCCGCGCGCCATCTCGAAAGAGGTCACGCTGTCAAAGAACGACGCGCCCGGCTGCAACGCCAC
>VFLF01000387.1 GCA_009885185.1 Nitrosomonadales bacterium
AAAACATACTCGAGGTTACTCTCGAAAAGGTGATCGCCAATCTCACTGTGAATCCGGCCCCGGCAAGCGACGCCGCCGAACCGGCCGCGCGCGACATCATTTTCAAGGGCGGCTGCGAAGCGGTTAACCGCTTTTTCTACGAGCACGAATATGCGGACGGCCTGCCGATCGTGCCGCCGACGCGCGCCAGGGCCGAGGCGTTTTTGCGCTTCACCGATCGCGACGCCGACGAGTCGCTCGGCCGCGTGCTGCCCGACAACCGCGCGGCGACGATCTGGAGCATCGCGGTCAACGGCGTGATGGCCGGCTGCCGTCCCGAATACATGCCGGTGCTGGTGGCGCTGGTCGAGGCGATGGCCGATCACGGTTACGGTGTCGAGCACAGCGGCAACACGCCGGGCGGCGAAACGCTGATTATTCTCAACGGCGACATCATCAAGCAACTGGATTTCAATTACACGCAGGGCGTGATGCGCGACGGCTTTATCGCCAACACCTCGGTGGGGCGTTTCTGGCGTTTGTATCTGCGCAACGTGGCGGGCTTTTTGCCGCACAAAAACGACAAGGCGACGTTCGGCAACACCTGGCGCGTGGTGGTCGCGGAAAACGAAGACGTGATGAAAAAAATCGGCTGGCAGCCAACCAGTGCTGATTTCGGTTTCAAGGCCGGCGACAACACCGTGATGATCTCGCGCCACACCGGCGGCAATCACATCTCGTCGGTATCGGGCGCCACGGCTCTGGAAATGATGCCGTATATTTGTGATGCCGTGGTGCGGCAATACTCCTGGCAATTGATGTTCTCCACCGGGCAGGGCCTCGATACGCTGCGTCCGCAACTGCTGCTCTCGCCGCTGATCGCGGAGGCCATTGCTGCGTCGGGCTGGAGCAAGCGCGATTTTCAGCAGCACTTGTGGGAGCACGCGCGCGTTCCCGCGCGTGAGTGGGAGCGCATTCAGCGCGATTGGACGCAAAAGCCTCTCTGGGATCTGAAAGCCGCGGTGGCTGCGGGCGATATTCCCAAGGTGTATCACGAGTCGGATGATCCCGATCGTCTGGTGCCGATGGTGTGGAGGCCGGAGGATTTCCTCACGTGCGTCACGGGCGACCCCGCGCGCAACAGCATCTACGTGTTCGCGCACAACGGCGTGCTGGGCTTTCCCACGTGCAAGAAGATTCATTTACCGAAGAACTGGGAACAGTTGCTAGCCGAGGTGAAAAAGTAAGTGAAGCGGTAGTCAAGGCGTGGTGCGTATCTTACGCACCGCGCGGGCTACTTCGGCGTGAGTGAACGCACCGCGCGCACGAAGGCGTTGTGTTGCAGGGTTTCGCCGTTACAGGCGCCTTCGACGTAATACACTACCCAGCCGCGCCCTTGCGTTTGCAGGTCGCTGGTCCAGATGAAATAGGCGCCGGTGGTCTCAAAGGCGGAAGCCAAATGCACTTTGGCCGCCCCGGCGCTGGTTTGCAGGGGTTGCCCGGCGTCGGGCGGCATCATCAGCGACATGGCTTCTTCCAGCGTCGGCAGGCGCCAGTCGTCAAAGCCGCCGAAGCGCTTGGCGTTGAGCGACTGCACATATTGCTCCGCGCCCTGCTGGCCGCCTTGCACGATCATGCCCGATCCGCTGCGCTGCCACATCAGCCCTGTCACCGGGTTGACCACTACCAGTCCGCCGGCGTGCGCCTGGGTTTCATACTGATGCGGGCCGCCGCGGCCCTGCGTATTCCAGCCGGTGCGGTAGAAGTTTTGCGTAACGATCATCACTTTGGCGTCGTCCGCCGTCAGTGTCAGTGGCGTGCTTCGCAGGCGCGCGCCCGAGGAGCGCGACTGGGTGGACGGGGGCGCCAGCGCAACCATCGCGGGCTGCGGCACCGCGGGCACGGGCCCGTCGGGTGACGCGCCGGCGAAGTAAAACTTGCCTTCCAGCGGCGAGCTCGACACCCACGGCTGCTGCACGCTGTTGGTCGCGCGCTTGACCGCCACGCCGACTTCGTTGAACACCGTGAACACATCCAGCCCCGGCGTGGCCACCGCCTTGGCGAGCGCGCGCGTATAGGGGCTGTGGCCGTCCGCGCCGTCCTGCGCCACGTTGCCGGGCTGGGTGGCGTAGGCGAGCAGCGTGCCTTCCGGCGCCTGCATTTGCGCGAGGCCTCCGCCGGTGGAACGCAGGCCCCGGCTGGCAAACGGATTGTTACGGCAGGCATCCAGAATCACCATGTTAAGCCGTGTGCCGGCGAGCTCCATTTGGCGCAGCACCAGATCGACGTTGAGCAATTGGAAATCGGCGTCGGCTTCGCGCGTGGGGTTGGCGTTCACGGGAACCAGAAAATTGCCGCCACGAATCTGCAATCCATGGCCGGCGTAATAGAACAGCGCGACATTGGCCCCCTGAATCGCCTTGCCGAACGATTGCACCACGTTTTCGAGCGACTGTTTATCGAGGTTCAAATGCGCTTTGCCGCCGACCAGCGTAAAGCCCAGCGCGGCGAGCGTATCGGCCATGAGACGGGCGTCCGGCCCGGGATTGTCCAGCTTGGGCACCGACACATACTCGCTGTTGCCGATGATCAGAGCGACACGGCGCTCGGCGGGCTGCGCGCGCGCGCCGTCCGCGAACCCTGCCGCGAACAACAGTACCGCGGCACAGGTCATGATCAGCGTGCCTGCCCGGCGCACGAGTTGCTGCGTTTGTTTCATGCCGTGATTCAGTAGAGCATCAGCTTTGTTGAAGGTAACGCCATCATATACAGCGCGCGCATGCCGTCAACCGCAGCCCGGCGCAGGCGCTACTCAACAACAGGGCTTTCCTTCGAGGGTTGTCCCGCAAGTGCTCGCACCGTGGATATTGTTATGTAACTATTTCTTTTTATTGACTTTATTCTGCATCAGAAAATAAAGCGCCAGCGCCGCTGGAATACCCAGCGAGGCAAACGCCCACCCATAGCTCTGAGTCAGCCAATAGGTGTTGGCGAACACCACGGGGCCGATCATCTTGCCGCAATTCAGATAAACGAACACGCCGCTTAGCACGCCGCTCGCCAATTCAGGCGGCGCGAGGCGTCCGGCTTCCGCCAGCACCGTGCCGGCCCACGCACCGGTGGTAAATCCCAGTACCGCGAACAGCGCGTAAATCGCCGGCAGCGGCCAGTCCGGCGCGATCCACAGCGATGCGACGCAGGCCGCCAGCATGATCGCGGCGTTCCACGACAGCACGCGCGCGGTATCGCGCAGCGCATCGCAGAGCCAGCCCACGATCACGCGTCCCAGCGCGCTGGCAATCTGCACCACCGTGAGCATCGCGCCCGCGGCCAGCAGATTCAGATCAAACACCGCGACGCACACTACTACCGCATAGGCGCTGACGCAAAACTGCGCCCAGCAGAACGCGCCGCCCGCCAGTGCCACGCGGCGCAGCGGCGCGTGGCGCCATACGGCGATTACGTTCGCCAGCGGTTGCGGCGAGAGCACTCGCGTGGAAGCGTCTCGGTCGTCGTCCCAGCGCGCGCGGCCGCGCTGCATCAGCAGTATCACCCCCGCGAGCAGCACCCCGCTTAACAACATCGCCCAGCGCCAGCCGAAGGCGAGCGCGATGGCTGGCGCGACCAGCGCGGCAACGATGCCGCCGATCGGCACACCGGTTTGCTGCAATGAAAAAATGAAATTGCGCCGCGCCGGCGGCGAAAATCGCATCAGCAAATGAGAAAACGCGGGCCCCAGCAACCCGTAGCCGAAGCCGATGAAAATCGCGCCCACCGCAAGGAAAGCAGGCCACGGCGCCATCATCAAGACCATGCCGGCGGCGACACAACCATGCCCCGCCTGGTACATGCGGCAGCCGCCAAAGCGGCGCGTGACATTGCCAAACCATGTTAGCGTTACCAACTGCCCCACACAGATCAACGTGATGAAGTAGCCGATCAGCGAGGCATCGATGGCGTACTCACGCGCCACCACCGGCGCCACGGCGGGCAACACCAGCAACGCCATCGATGCCATCACGTGGCCGGTGAGTAGCGCGCCGACGAGAAAGGTGAGCGAGATTTCTTTTTCTCGCAGGGTTGTGACTGAATTATTCATGCGCCTACTGTACCTGATAACCGTGCCGTGCAAGCGGGTGCAGCAACGGAATTCACGCTTCTGTCTGAACAAGGGATAATTGCCTACTCGAACGTTGACACTGGAGCAACCAAAAATGTTGATCGCCGATTCGCAAGTTCACGTATGGGGCGCCAATACCCCTGAGCGCCCATGGCCGGGGCGCTCGCACGCGCAGCGCCAGATACCACTGGGCCACGAAGAGCTGCTGCAGGAGATGAACGCCGCGGGTGTGGACCGGCTGGTGATCGTGCCGCCGTCGTGGGAGGGCGACCGCAATGATCTCGCTATGGCGGCGGTGAAAGCGCATCCCGACAGATTCGCCATCATGGGGCGTTTCAACCCCGAACTGCCGGACGCGAAGCAAACCATACAAGGCTGGCGCACGCAGCCCAACATGCTCGGCATGCGCTTTTCGTTTCACATTCCCGTGTTGCAGCAGCCGCTGATCGACGGCAAGTACGATTGGGTGTGGGCCGAGACCGAAAAGCAGGGCATCGCGCTGATGATCCTGGTACCGCAGCCCATGGTCCATGTGATAGACGACGTGGCGGTGCGTTACCCCGACCTCAAGATCGTGATGGATCACATGTCGCTCACCAGCGGCAAACCGTTCGACGAAACGTTTCGTGATTTCGACAAACTGCTGCCGATAGCCAGGCGCCCGAACGTCGCGGTCAAGGCCAGCGCGTTGCCGTGTTACTCGGCGGAGCCGTATCCGTTCAAGCGCGTACAGGAATATGCGCACAAGGCCTACGAAGCCTTCGGCCCGAAGCGCACCTTTTGGGGCAGCGACCTGTCACGTTCGCCGGTGCCGTACCGGCAACAGATTGATATGTGGTTGAAGGACGCGCCATGGCTCAAAGAAGAAGACAAGGAATGGGTAATGGGCCGTGGGATTTGCGAGTGGCTGGGGTGGAAGCTGCCGTAATCACGGCAGCAACCGTAGCGTGTGCCATGCGCATGACAGCTGTTGGTGATCGCACGCAATGCGGTGCGTTTGTCGTGGGTATGGCACACGCTGCAGAGGCTTGCATTGATTGAATTATAATAATATACAATAAAAACAATTACTTACGACAATTTCGTGATGGGTCTCTGACGTCTTGTGCATGCGCGCGGGTGATCCACTACACTGTGCAAATTCAATAAAACAGAGGAGAAACACATGAAATACGGTATGGGTCGCGCGTTCGCCTGCGTGCTGTTGTGGATGTTTGCCGTGACTGCGCACGCGCAAGCGCCGGCCGACAACGCGGTTCAGAATATTGCAATCCCGATTCAGATAACCGAAGTCGCGCCGGGATTGTTTTATCAGTATCACCATCAGGAATCGAACAACGCGTGGCTGGTCACCGACGACGGCGTCATCGTCATTGATGCGCGCCAGCATCCGAAGCGCGCGGAGGAGTTGCTCGCCGCGATCCGCAAGACCACCGACAAGCCGATCAAGTGGGTGATCAACACCCACGCGCATGGCGATCATTATTTCGGCAACGTGGTGTTCAAGCGCCAAGGCGCGACGTTTATCGCGCATCGTGATACCGCGGGCATGATGAAATCGCTGCTGCCGGTCGAGATGAAGCGGCGGCAGGGGTACTTCAAGCAGACCGGTTTTGATCCTAAGGAAGTGCAGTTGATCCTGCCGGATATCACCTTCGACACCAAGGCGACCATAACGCTCGGCGGGCGCACGGTGGAGCTGCTCTACATGGGGCCGGGGCAGAATCCGGGTGACACGCTGGTGCATTTTCCGAAGGAGCGGGTGATTTTTACCGGCGGGCCGTTCTCCAAGAACAGTTGGCCGAATCCGTCGTTTACGCCGTCGATGTCAAGCTGGATCGAGATGCTGCGCAGGATGGCGGCGATGGATGTGAATAAATTTTTGGGCGGCCACGGCGATATCGGCAATAAGCAGGACGTGCTCAATCAGGCGCAAATGCTCACGGATTTTGATGCCGGCATGCGCGCGGGCGTGAAAAAGGGCATGAGCCGGGAAGAGATACTCAAAAGCGAGCCGTTCGCGAAATACAAGGACGTGCGCAATTACTTTCGCATGAATCTTTTTATCGACAGCTACTACCATTTTCTGACCACCGGCAAGCCTGAGAATGCGTATCCCTAAACCTTGCCACTGTCCGGTGATACCCCCGCTAACACCTGTCCCAAAGATAAACGCATGAGATGCCGCAACCGTATGATCGCCGTCACCCTCGCCACGCTGGCGTGTTCCAGCGTTAGCGCGTTGGCGCAGACCTCGCCCTTGTCATCTGGCAGGCCGATACGCATTTTGGTTACCTACGCACCCGGCGCCTCGACCGACATCAACGCGCGCGCGGTGGCGGCGAAGATGGGCGAGAACATGAAGCAGCAGATCATTGTGGATAACCGGCCCGGCGCGAGCGGCATGCTGGCCACCGCGTTGCTGACCAAATCGGCGTCGGATGGACATACCCTCATGGTTGTCGATTCGGCGCACGGCGCGAACCCGGCGATCTACGACAACATGCCGTACGATACACTGAAGGACATCGACAGCATCGGCATGATCGCGCGCCTGCCCATGGTGCTGCTGGTGACGCCATCGCTGCCGGTAAAATCCGTGAAGGAGTTGGTGGCCTACGCCAAAGCCAACCCCGGTAAACTCAACTACGGCTCGGCGGGCACTGGCAGTGCGATGTATCTGGTGGCGGAGCTGTTCAAATCGGCAGCGAATATCGAAGTGATGCAGATTGCCTACAAGGGTGGCGCTCCGGCCATGGTTGATCTCGCGGGCGGGCAGATTCCGATGCTATTTATTTCGGTGTTGGCCGGCATGCCGCTGGCGCAATCCGGGCGCGCGCGGGCGCTGGCCGTGAGCAGCGCGACGCGCGTTGCGTCTTATCCGGAATTGCCCACAATCGCCGAATCGGGCGTGCCCGGCGTGGATTTCTATTTGTGGCAGGCGATGCTCGCGCCTGCCGGTGTGTCGCGCGCGACGGTGGCGCAATTGAACGGCGAGCTCAACAAGGCGCTCGCCAACGCGGAAGTCAAGGAGCGCATGATGCAACAGGGCAACGAATTGATGGGCGGCACGCCGCAACAGGCCACCGCATTCATCAGCGCGGAAATTGCCCGCTGGCGCAAGATCATCAAGCCGGAGATGCGTATCTCGCGATAGTCTGCGGGCGAACGGTTAGTGAATTTCCATCAGCCGTCGCGATCCAGTACCTTTTGAATTTCCGCGGCGGGTACCTTGATCTCCACCCCGGCGCGTTCTTTTTGCAGCATCAGAAATGCGCGCGAATCGAGATGGCCCCAGCCGCGGTTCAGCGCTTCGGTCATTTCCGCATGGGTGATGTTGGCGATTTTCATCGGCACGCCGATTTCACGCGCGAGCTCGGTGGCGAGCGTCACGTCCTTGTGCGCGAGTTTCAGCGCGAAATCGGGCGGATCGAATTTGTGCTGCATGAACTGGTTGCCCATGCGGTCGAAGGTGCGCACACGCCCCAGCGCGCACTGGCGCAGCGCCGCCCACAGCGCCACCGGATCAACCCCGGCTTTCACGCCCATGGTCATCAGCTCTGAAATGGCGGCCTGCACCGCGTAGCCCGATGCGTTGTGTACGAGCTTGGCCACCGTACCATCACCGCTGTTGCCGATGTAAAAAATCTGGTCGCCGATGGCGTCCAGCACCTTGCGGTATTTCTCGAATACCGCTTTGTCGCCGCCCACCAGCAGGGCCATCTTGCCCGACTTCGCGCCCTTGGGGCCACCGGACACCGGCGCGTCGAGCATGTCTATGCCTTTTTTCTTGAACTCGGCGTGCAGCGCGCGCACCACGGAGACCGAGTTGGTCGACAGATCAAACCACACCGTGCCGGGTTTCATGTTCGCAAGCAGCCCGTCCGCCTTGAGCGCGACATCCTGCACTTCCTTCGGGCCGGGGAGTGAAGTCATGATGACTTCGTTGTTTTGCGCGATATCCTTGACCGAATCGGCCCACGTCGCGCCAACTTCAAGGTGACGCTTCGATAAATCCTTGTTCAGGTCGTTGACCGTGACTTCATATTCCGCCTTGCACAGGTTGTAAGCCATGTGCCCGCCCATGGTGCCGATGCCGATGAAACCGATTTTCATTATGCCGCCTTTAAAATTATCAATAAAAAATAGGGTCGTAGAATTTTCTAAACCGCCTGCGTAGCCTCGGTCGCCGGATAATTCAATTCAATTGTCACCTGGCTCGGGTCTTCAAAAAACACCTGATGTATGCCGAGCGACGGAATGGTGCGCTCGCGAAACACCACCGCATGTTTTTCCAGCCGCGCGCGCATGTCGGGCAGATTAGTGGCGACAAACGCCATGTGATCCACCGTGCCGGTGCCGTTTAACGTGGACAGATCGCGGTCGCCGAGATATTCCTTCAGGCCTTCCGGATTTTTCAGATCAACACCGATGATATGCACCACGCCGTTGGTCTCCGGGTATTGCGGGCCGTTATACATCCACAAGCCGGGAAAGTTAAACGGCGGTCGAAAGCCCTCGGTGAAGCCCATGATGTCGGTGTAGAACTTGCGCGAGGCTTCGACGTCGAGCGTGCGAATGGAAAAGTGATCGAGTTTACCGATGGGCATGGCGGTTCCTGATGATTGCGAGTGAGGGTGGCAAGAATTTTAGCACTCCACACGACGTGCGCCATGGGCACACATGAGCGCACATGGGCGGTTGCGGTGCTCCATAAACTGGTCTATCGTCGATATACAGGGGGTGGCCATGAGTAAAATTGCATTCAGGACGACGCTGGTGGCGAGCGTGATTTCCATCTGCGGCGCCGCTACGGCGCAGGGCGCGGACGGAAGCCCAAGTAAGTACCCCAGCAAACCCATCCGCTTCATCATCGCCAACACCACCGGCACCTCGGT
>VFLF01000599.1 GCA_009885185.1 Nitrosomonadales bacterium
CCGGGTCGCTACGCAAACGGCCTTCGACATACGTGTTGTAGTGCAGATTACCGTCGCCCAGATGGCCGAAACAGATGATATGGGTGCCCTTGAAGTGTTTTTCAAGTGCCGCCTGTCCGTCGCGGATGAAGGCTGGAATGGCACCGACCGCCACCGCGATGTCATGCCGGTAGAGCATACCTGCCTCGTTGCGCGCGGCTTCCGGGATGGATTCGCGGATGCGCCACATGGCTTTGGACTGGCCCTGGTTTTCCGCCAGTGTGGCGTCTGTCACCAGACCGGCTTCCATGGCTTTTCCGAGCGCGTCTTCCAGCGCGGTGCGCAGCGAGTCGCCCGGCGACGAATCGCCCAATTCCGTCAGCACGTACCAGCCATGCGGCGTCGCCAGCGGATTGCGCGCGCCGGGTATGTGCTTCACCACCAGATCAACGCAGGCGTTCGAGATCAGTTCAAAGGCGCTGATGCGATCACCGAAGTGCTGGCGCAACAGCGAAAACAATTTGAGCGCCGCATCGGGATCGGGCACCGCCATCCACGCGGTGGCGGTGGCGCTGGGTTTGGGAAACAGTTTCAGCACGGCGGCGGTGATGATGCCCAGCGTGCCTTCCGCGCCGATGAACAGATGCTTCAAGTCGTAACCGGTGTTGTCCTTGCGCAGCGAGCGCAAGCCGTTCCAGAGGCGCCCGTCGGGCAGCACGGCCTCGATGCCGAGCACCAGATCGCGCGTGTTGCCGTAACGCAGCACGTTCACGCCGCCGGCATTGGTGGAAAGATTGCCGCCGATCTGGCAACTGCCCTCGGCACCGAGTGACAGCGGAAACAGCCGATCCACATCCGCCGCCGCTTGTTGAATGTTGGCGAGCACACAGCCTGCCTCGACGGTCATGGTGTTGTTCAGCGGATCAACATTGCGGATGCGGTTCATGCGCCCCAGCGCGATCACGATCGGATTCACTTTCGCGTCGGGCACCGTCGCGCCGCACATGCCGGTGTTGCCGCCCTGCGGCACCAGCGGAGTTTTGGTTTCGGCGCAGATTTTGACAATGGCCGCGACTTGCTCGACATTGGCCGGGCGCACCACGGCTGCTGCCGCGCCGTGATAAATGCCGCGCCAGTCGTTGACATAGGGTTCCAGCTCGACCGGGGCGGTGAATATCCCTTGCGGGCCGACGGCATTGCCGAGAAGTTCGATCGTTGCTGCGCGGGATGGGATGGGCATGATGCGGGAGGAAATCGAAAGCACGATTTTAGCATTGCACGGCATGGCGCCCGGCACGATTGCTGTAAGATTTGATGTGCTGGTTCGACTGAGCTGACGGCTATCATCACCAACCGAAGAGGAATGGAAATCACCATGCGGTGCTGGTTAATGGCAAGTCTGATGGGATTGGCCGCCTTGGGTGCTGTCGCACAGGAATACCCCTCCCGCGCCGTCACGCTGGTCGTGCCGTACCCGATCAGCGGTCCCACGGATATTCGCGGCGCATCGCGCATGACCAAAACCTACAAGCTGATGGCCGCCAATGCGCCGCCTGCCATCTCTGACACCTTGAGCCGCATCGTGCAGCAGGCGATACGTTACGAGTCAAAACATCCGGTGGTGCTGGAACGGCAACCGGGTGGCGCCACCACCCGGGCCGCGCAGCATGTCGCGCGGTCGGCGGCGGATGGCCACACGCTGCTGTTGGCGAGCAATACCACCATGGTGCTCACGCCGCATTTCATGCCGGATGTGGGCTACGAGCCGACGCGCGATTTCGAACTGGCGGCGCCGCTGGTCAATATGCCCTTCGTGCTGATGATGAGCACGGGATTGTTGTTCAAGACACTCGATCGCCTGCTCGCCTACGTCAAGTCGCGTCCGGGCGAGGTGAACTACGGATCGTCGGGCGAGGGCAGCACCGGGCATCTGGCGGGCGAGTTGTTCAAGCGCGCGGCGGGGCTGGACATGGTGCATGTGCCGCACAACGGCGGGATGGCCGCGCTCAACGGCCTGGCGACAGGTCAAACGTCGATCATGTTTGCCGCATTGCCGCTGGCGTTGCCGTATCTGAACAGCGAACACGTGCGCGGCCTGGCAGTAGCGAATTCACGCCGCCTGGAAATACTACCGGAGCTGCCGACGCTGACGGAATCGGGCGTTCAGGGAGTTGAAGTCGCGGCGTGGTATGGCGTCTTCACACCCAACGGCGTGTCATCGAACGTGACACGATGGCTGAACGAACACATCAGTGAAGCAATCAACGAACCCGCGACGCGCCACCAGTTGCTGGGATTGGGACTGGAGCCGGTGCGCGGCCCGCTGTCACAGTTCGCCTCGCGAATGTACGCAGAAGCCGAGCGCTGGGGGCCGGTGTTGAGGGCAGTGCGTATACCCGGACGCAAGGCGTCCTGATACTGCAAGACTAAGAGCGCCGTTTACGCGTGGACACCGGGTTTTTCAGCAGGCCGATTTTTTCGATTTCGGATTCGATTTCGTCGCCGTTTTTCAGCCACCACGAGCCTTCGCCCTTGTAGCCTGCCGCGACGCCCGCCGGCGTGCCGGTGGAGATGATGTCGCCGGGGTAGAGGCCGGCGTGCGAGTACCACGCCACTTGCGCCGGGATATGAAAAATCTGCGTACCGGTATTGGCGTTCTGGCGCATCTCGCCGTTCACGCGCGTGACCAGTCGCAGGTTGTGCGGATCAGGAATCTCGTCCTTGGTCACCACCCACGGCCCCAAGGGAGCCGCAGTGGGGAAGTTCTTGCCGATCAGGATGTTGCCTTCCTTGCGCTCGGCCATTTGCACGTCGCGCGCGGAAACGTCGTTCATGATGGTGTAGCCGAAGATGTGCTCGTAGGCTTCTTCGGGCGGCACGTCGACGCATTCGTCGGCGATGACCACCGCGAGTTCGGTTTCGTAATCGAGTTTGTCGGTCCAGCTTGGCTTGCGGATGGTGTCGCCGTTGGCGATCAGGGTATCCACGTGCTTGATGAACCCGGCGGGACGCGAATAGGCCTGGCTGCCGACTTCGGCGGCGTGTTCGGAATAATTTTTGCCGATGGCCATGATTTTGCCGGGGATCAGCGGTGGGCGGGCGGTGACCTCCCTGAGCGACACCACGTGTTCGGCACTGCCGGCCGCGAGTTTGTGTTCGGCCTGCGCCAGCGCGTCGCGCACGCGCGCCAGCGACTCGGCGCCGCCGCGGATGCAGTCGATCAGTGAATCGGGCAGACCGCGACCGCTTTTGGCCTCGGAAATATCCAGCGCTTGGCCGTTGGACAGCAGAACGCCGAAATGATCGACGCGGGCACGGGGGGGGCGGAAGCTCAGCAGTTTCATGTGTTCTCCCTGCTATTGACGTGAGACGGTTCCTGGTGCGCACTGGCGACAGTTTCTTCCGGCGGCTTGATGGCCCGGAACATATGCAACAGCGTTAAATCATAAGCCACCTTGAGCGCTCCACATACTACCAGTGGCCAGCCGAAACTGGAAACCGTCAGCATATAACCGGCGAGCGCCGGACTCAAGGCCGAAGCGAGGCTGCGCGGCACATTGGTGATGCCGGCCGCGGCCGGTCGTTCGGCGGGCGACACCACTGCCATCACGTAGGAGACGCGCGCCGGTACGTCCATCGACCCCAGCGCGGAGCGCAAAAACAGCAGCAGAATCACCAGCGGCAGGGTCGGCATGAAGGGTATCAGCATGCAAAATACGTTGGCGGGCAGATGCGTAAATACCATGGTGTTGATCAGGCCGAAACGGGCCGCAATGGGCGCCGCGGCCAGTTGCGAAAACGCGCCGAGCAGGCCGGTACACAGAAATACCGTGCCGGCTTCGGAAACCGACAGGCCGTGCCGCTGAAACAGCCACAGCGCCAGCAGCGACTGCACCGCAAAGCCGCTGCCAAATGAGTCCAGGCTGAACACCGCCGCCAGTTTGTACACCATGCGTTTCGATGGCCCCAGCGGCGCTCGCGGCTTGTCGTCGTGCGCCTCCAGCGCGGGCGAGAGGCTACGATAGATCGGCAGCGTGGCCAGGCCGACTGCCGCGTAGAGCAGAAACATCCCCTGTATCGCGGTTTTGATGTCGATGCCGGCGGCGCGCGCCGCGATATCCGGCAAGGCGGCGGCCTGCGCGCCGATGGCCGCAGCCAGCGCCGCGATCAGGCTGTAGCGCGCGAACAGCGCGGTGCGCGACGTTGCGGGTGTGGTGTGGGTGAGCAGGGTTTGCTCCAGCGGCAAAAACACGCTGACATCGCCGCTGGATGGGTTGAGGGTGCCGATCACGGCGATGATAAGCAGCGGCCAGAAATCCGTGGCCAGCGTGATGCCCACGCCCGAGGCCGCCATCAGCAGCGACGCCGCCGCCAGCAGACCGCGGCTGCCATGGCGATAGCGATGCGCGATCAAGCCGATGCCCAGTGTCATCGCGCCGGAGCCGAGCAGCGTGGCGGTGATGATGATGCCGATCTCCAGCGCGTTGTAGCCCAGCAGCGTCAGATAGTACGGCAGCAGCAAGGCGACGTAGCCGTCGGCAAACGCGCGCAAGGCACGCGCCGCAAACAAGCGATGCGCATCGAGCATGGTGCCGGCGGGCAGCAGCGAAAAATTCAGCATGGGCATGGATGAAGGCAGCGTAGCAGAAAAGGTTGCGCTGCAATCGCAAGCTATACTTGTGCGCAAGGTCGGCGCGGCGCTGATCGGCACATGCGGCGGCATCACGGGCGATGCGAAACGCGGAATATGAAAAATATAAATAAAAACATAGGGTTACTGTCAGCATGCCAAGCGCTGTTGATGACCAACAACTCGATCATGATTGCCACCACCGGATTGACGGGACTGGCGCTGACACCGGCGCCCGCGCTGGCGACATTGCCGGTCACCGGCTACGTGTGCGGCGGGGCGCTGACGACGATGGGCGCGTCGATGATGATGAAACGCTTCGGTCGGCGCAACGGCTTCATGGCCG
>VFLF01000532.1 GCA_009885185.1 Nitrosomonadales bacterium
CA
Source organism: Nitrosomonadales bacterium (assembly GCA_009885185.1). Next base: position 3 of record VFLF01000532.1, read on the forward strand.
GGCCGTGGTGCGGGTGCAGGGCTTTACTGACGACGCCGTTGACGCCAAGGACGGCACGGCACGAAAGGCTGAGCGCGGCACAAGATCACCGGGCAACCCGTTCGAGAAACATGACGAAACCACGCCCCCATCCGCTGATGCCGGTAACAAAGAAGCGGGAAACAAAGACAACAAGGCGAAAAAAAATGCCCGCGCCAACCCCCATGAACCCCGCGTGGGATCGGGCGTGGTGATTGTCGATCAGGGACTGATACTCACCAATCTGCATGTCGTCATTGGGGCGAAGCGGCTGCGCGTGACGTTTTTTGACGGCTCGGAATCCGACGCCGTGCTGGTGGCCGCACATCCTGAAAATGATCTGGCAGTGATCCGCGCTAAAACGTTGCCCGACGATCTGCCGGCGGCTACGCTGGGCTCGACCGGCCGTCTGAAGCCGGGTGATGAAGTGGTGGCCGTGGGGTTCCCGTTCGGCATCGGGCCATCGGTTTCAGCCGGCGTGGTGTCCGGCCTGAACCGCGAGTTTCGTTCGCCCGAAGGCAAGCGCGTACTGACGCGGCTGATTCAATTCGACGCAGCGGTTAACCCGGGAAACTCGGGAGGTCCGCTGGTCACGATGAGCGGCGAGGTGATCGGCATCGTGACCGCGATTCTGAACCCCGAAGCGCGCACCTTCATCGGCATCGCCTTCGCCGCCACCATTGAGGCTGCGGGCGGCGCGGTGGGCATTGCGCCGTTTTAACCCCGCGACACCGCGACTACAACCCAAATTCAAGGAAACGCAATCATGGATAGCAAATTAACGAGCAGCAGTGAAATCGCCTCGCTCATGGAGCGTGTGCTGTATGAAGTCAAGCGCGTCGTGGTCGGGCAGGATCATTTTCTGGAGCGTGTACTGGTGGCCATGCTCTCGCACGGCCACCTGCTGGTTGAAGGGGTGCCGGGCCTCGCCAAAACGCTCACCGTCAAGACGTTGGCCGGCACGCTGCGCGGCTCGTTCAAGCGCATACAGTTCACGCCCGACCTGCTGCCCGCGGATCTGGTGGGCACGCGCATGTATAACCAGAAGTCGGGCGAATTCAGCACCAGTCTGGGCCCGGTATTCACCAATCTGTTGCTGGCCGACGAGATCAATCGCGCGCCGGCCAAGGTGCAAAGCGCGCTGCTGGAGGTGATGCAGGAGCGCCAGGTAACGATTGCCGGCGAGACGCACAAAGTGCCCGAGCCGTTTCTGGTGATGGCGACGCAAAACCCGATCGAGACCGAAGGCACCTACCCTCTGCCGGAAGCGCAGGTTGACCGCTTCATGATGAAAATTCTGATCGGTTATCCGAGTGAGGCGGAGGAATTCGTGATCGTCGAGCGCGTCACCGGCGCCGCCATCGCGGTCAACGCGGTTGCCACCACCGAGCAATTAACCGCGCTGCAACAGCAATGCCGCGGCGCCTATGTCGATCCGCAGTTGATCCAGTATGCAGTCAAACTGGTGGCGGCAAGCCGCGCACCCGACGCCTACGGCCTTGCCGGCATCGGCCGCTACATCACCTTCGGCGCCAGCCCGCGTGCCAGCGTCAATCTGATCGAGGGTGCGCGTGCACTGGCGTTTCTGCGCGGCCGCGCGTATGTGCTGCCCGAAGATGTAACCGATTTGGTGCCGGACGTGCTGCGTCATCGGCTGGTGCTGTCGTACGAGGCGCTGTCGGATGGGCAAACGCCGGATCAACTGATTGCGCAAATCATGCAGGCGATCCCCGCGCCCGGCAAACCGCTGGCGACCCATATCACGATGGCCGCCGCGGGCTAAGGTGCATCACAGGCTTACCCGGTGATCCGCATGTCGCACACACCAGCCGCCGCAACCGCCGGCGCGTCGCCGCGCGCTAGCCCCGAGACGCTGCTGCGAAGGCTCGAATGGACGGTGATCCGCCGTCTCGACGGCCTTTTGCAGGGAGATTACCGCACCTTGTTGCGCGGCTTCGGCGTTGACCTTGCCGATTTGCGCGAATACCAGTCGCACGACGATGTGCGCTATATCGACTGGAATGTCACCGCGCGACTGCAAACGCCGTACGTGCGCGAGTTTCTTGAAGACCGCGAAGTCACCGCGTGGTTTCTGCTCGACCTCTCCGGCTCGGTGAATTTTGGTTCCGGTAACGTGCGCAAGCGCGAGCTATCAGCCGAATTCACGGGAGTGCTCGCGCGCCTGCTCACCCGTCACGGTAATCGTGTCGGCGCAATGCTGTATGACGGCGCGCGCGCGCAAGCCCAGGGCCCGGACAACCGCCCTCGCGATGTTCGCGATTGCGAAGTGTTACCCGCGCGCATCGGGCGGCGACAGGTGCTGCATTTACTGGATCGGCTGCTGCGCGCGGGTAGCGCTGTCCACGAACCGAAAAAATCGCCCGGCATGGAAACCGATCTCGCGATATTGCTCGCACACGCGCAGGCCACCATCAAGCGTCGTTCGGTGGTATTTATCGTATCCGACTTTATCAGCGTGCCGGGATGGAACAAGGCACTGGCGCTGCTGGCGCGTCGGCATGAAGTCATCGCGGTGCGGCTCTACGATCCGATGGAGGTCGAACTGCCCGACCTCGGCTTCGTGGTGATGCAGGACGCCGAAACCGGCGAGCAGCTCTTCGTCGACACCCGCGACCGAGGGTTTCGCAAGCGCTTCACCGAGGCCGCGGCGCACCGTGAAGCCGCCTTGCGTCGCGCACTCGCTGAAGCTGGCGTCGATTGCCTGGAACTCGCGACCGGCAATCCCCTCGATGAAGCGCTGCTGCGATTTATCCAGTTACGCAAGCAGCGAAGCCGGCTAGCGGCAGGTGCGGCGAGCAGCACAGCCGCGCGCGACTCGTTCGCGGGCTGACCGGCGGCCATCGAAAATAATGTCCTCTCTTTTCCCCGCCATCGAAGTTCGCGTGCTGACGTTTCTGTGGCCCACCCTGTTGTGGCTGCTGATCGCGATGCCGTTTCTGATCGCGGGCTACGTGCGGCTGGCGGCGCGCCGCCGGCAAACCGCACTGCGTTATGCCGGTCTGGCGGCACAAGGCGATGGCGTATCGGCGCACACAACCGGCACGCCAGGGCGCATCAGTCGCTGGCGCGCGGTGCTGAATGACCATGCGCCCGCGATTTTAGTGTTGCTGGGGCTTACCGCGTTGATCGTCGCGGTAGCGCGGCCGCACGCCGTGATCGTGCTGCCGTCGCGGGTAGACGCCATCATTCTGGCGATGGATGCCTCCGGCAGCATGCGCGCCACCGATGTAAAGCCCAACCGGCTCGCGGCAGCACAGGCAGCGGCCAAGGCCTTCATTGCGGAACAACCGGCCCAGGTGCGCATCGGCGTGGTGTCCATCGCTGCCACGGCGTCATTGGTGCAATCGCCCACCGATATACGCGACGACGTGGTGCGCGCCATTGAGCGCGTTCAACTCCAGCCCGGCAGCGCGCTAGGCAGCGGCCTGGTGATCGCGCTGACGACGCTGCTGCCGGGCAGCGGCATCGACGCGCAAAAAATCATCAGCGGCAAGGACACGCCGACGTGGACCCGCGATTGGGCGCGACTGGCCGAAGCGCAGAATTTCAAACCCGTGCCGCCCGGCTCCAACAGCGGTGCGGCGATCGTGCTGGTCTCCGACGGCGAGAGCAATACCGGGCCTGATTTGCTGGAGGCAGGCAAGCTCACCGCCGAGCGCGGCGTGCGCGTGTTTACCGTGGGCATCGGCACCACCGAGGGTGCCGTGCTCAGTGTCGAGGGCTGGAGCATGCGAGTGCGTATGGACGAAGACACGCTGAAAAAACTCGCCAACATGACGCGCGGCGAATATTTTCGCGCCAGCAGCGCGGCGGACCTGAAAAAAATCTACCAACACCTGAGCGCCAAGCTCACCTTGGGCAAAGGCCGCGAAACCGAATTAACCGCCTTGTTCGCAGCGCTCGGCGCATCGCTCGCGGCTATTGCCGCGTTGATGTCGATGCTGCGGTCGAACCGTATTTTGTAGCCGTTGCTACTGATCGATTGAAATCCCGCCTTTGGTAATAATCTCGCGCCATTTGGCGATTTCCGCTGAAATGAATTTTCCGAGTTCGTCCGGCGAGGTGGCCGACGATTCGGCGCCGAAGTCGATAAACCGCGTGCGCACCGTCTGATC
>VFLF01000812.1 GCA_009885185.1 Nitrosomonadales bacterium
GAGAAAAAATGATATCGGTTCCCCTGCGCATAGTGATCGTCGATGACGAGGCGCCCGCGCGCAGCCGCCTGCACGATCTGCTGGCGGATTGCGCAGAGTCGCTACCGCTGGAGATTGCTGGCGAGGCAACGAGCGGCCCACAGGCACTGGACATGGTGCAAGAACAACGCGCCGACGTGGTGCTGCTGGATATCCGCATGCCCGGCATGGATGGCATCGAAACCGCACAGCATCTGCGCAAGCTTGACCATCCGCCGGTGGTGATTTTTACCACGGCCTACGACGCCTATGCGCTGAAGGCGTTCGAGGTGCATGCGATCGATTATTTGTTGAAGCCCATCCGCGCCGCGCGCCTGCTCGAGGCGCTGTCGGCGGCACGCTCGGCGGTAGCGCCCAAGGCCGCTGCGCTTGCCGATATGCGCCGCGCACCTCGCACTTCGCTGTCGTCAAGTGAACGTGGCAAGGTCACGTTGATTCCGGTGACTGATATTATTTATCTCCGGGCTGAACTCAAGTACGTGACGGTGCGCACGCGCAGCCGCGAATATCTGGTTGAAGAATCGCTGACGCGGCTGGAGGAAGAGTTCGGCGAGCGCTTCGTGCGCGCGCATCGCAGTTGTCTGGTGGCGCGCGCGGCGATACGCGGCTTTGAGCGCGGCGCGGGCGACAGCGCCGATGGGCACTGGGAAGTGCTGCTCAACGGCTGCGATGAGCGTATCGCGGTCAGCCGCCGCCAGCAGCACATCGTGCGGAATATTTCAAAATAGCCATAGCCGGGAACAAACCTTATCCCAGCGGTTTATCGCAGCCTAAACTTCTGCACGCGCCGCCCAAAGCCCGCTTCGGCGGTAAAGATGTTGCCCTTCGAATCGATCGCGATATTGTGCAGGGCGCGGAACTCGCCGGCCATGCGTCCGGGGCGACCGATGCTGCCGATGATCTTGCCGTCGTCACGATTCAGAATATTGATCTGCGAATTGCCCTGGTCGGCGACAAACAAATAGCGCTGCTGTGCGTCGACCGATGCCACGATATCCGCCACCGGGCCGAACAGCGCTTGCCACGGCAGCAGAAATTCACGCACAAACGTGCCGTTGGCCTGGAACACCTGTACGCGCTGGTGCGGGCGGTCGCACACGTAAATCAGCTTGTCTCGTGTCTGCCGTACGCAGTGCGGGTTGCCGAATTGTTTGGGCAGCATACCCGGCTGATACGGCGGTTGCTTGGTGTCGTCGGGCACGCCGCCATAGGCGCCCCAGTGGCGCTTGTAGGCGCCGGTGGTAGCGTCAAACACAATCACGCGGTGATTGCCGTAGCCATCGCCGACGATGATTTCATTCGCGGCGGTGTCAGAGTCGATGGCCGCCGGACGCCCAAGCTGCGTGCGGCTGTTGCTGCCCTCAGACTTGCCGGGCTTGCCGATTTGCAATAGAAATTTTCCCTCGCGTGTGAATTTGAGGATGTGGTGATCGGCAGGATCATTGCCCGACACCCACACATTGCCCTGTGCATCGACATGCAGGCCATGCTCGTTTTTCGGCCAGTCGTAACCCTCGCCGGGGCCGCCCCAGCCCTGCACGAAATTTCCCGCGACATCAAATTCCATGATTGGCGGCGCTGAGATGCAGCAAGTCGCCGTCGGCGGCTTTTGTTGCGCCAGCTTGTCGTCGGCAAGCAGGGTGCTCGGCCGATGCAGCACCCACACATGATCGCGGCTATCCACCGCCACGCTAGACACCTGACCCCAGATCCAGTTGTCCTTCAACGGCTTCGGCCAGTAGGGATCGACCTGGTATTGCGGCACGCCGCCCGAGCCGGTTTGCTGCGTGGGTTGCTGCGCGCAGCCCAGCGCTGTTGCCACGCAGCCAACCGCCAGCCATGCGACACCCTTTACCCAATTGGCTATTTTCATGTTGACGCTCCCTGTGGAGTTTTCAGACGATGTTTTGCCTCATGGTATGCGCCGTAACCTTGCGGCACAACGAATAAATATCGTTAAAAAACAATTAGTTATAATGCGATATGGGTAGAGGTTAACCCCATGGCGCAACGCGTCGCGTTTAAACGGGCAAGTATTTTCCCTAATCGTGGCGCGGAGACAATAATGAATCGCAGAAACTTCTTGCTAAACATGCGCACCATGGCGGTGGCCGGCTGCGCGTTCAATCTGGTTCACGGTGCGGCGGCGCAGGATGTGCGCCCGATGATTACGCCGCCGCGCCTGAACGTGGCGCAGGGCGCCGACACACCAGTGGTGCTGCAGGCGATCCGCATCGACACCGAAATCAGCGGCAGCCGCGCGATCACCTCGGTGGAAATGACGTTTTTCAATCCGAACCGGCGCATCCTCGAAGGCGAATTGCAGTTCCCGTTGCTCGACGGCCAGCAGGTCAGCGGCTTCGCGCTCGACATCGACGGCAAGCTGCGCGATGCCGTGCCCGTCGAAAAAGCCAAAGGCCAGCAGGTGTTCGAGGACGTGATCCGCACGCGCATCGACCCGGCGCTGCTGCAAGTCACCGCCGGCAACAACTACAAGCTGCGCGTGTATCCGCTGCCCGCGCAGGGGACACGCCGCGTGCTGATCCGTTACGCGGAGACGCTGCCGGTGGCCGGCGTCGGCATTACCCAAACCCGGCGCTACCGCCTGCCGCTCGACTACGCGCAAGATCGCGCGCGCGACCTCACCGGGTTTACGCTGCGCGTGCTGGTGCGCGCGCCGGAACACGCTCCCGCGCTTGCGGGTACGCAACCCCAGGGATTGGCTTTCAAAACGCGCGGCGTGGACTACGAAGCGGAAGTGTCGCAAAAGGATTTTGCCGCACGCGGCGTGCTCGAAGTA